>NZ_JBVVQE010000041.1:0-59225 GCF_055811435.1 Mesorhizobium sp. WSM4837 | reverse complement strand
GTAGGGCAGTAGGGCAGTAGGGCAGTAGGGCAGTAGGGCAGTAGGGCAGTAGGGCAGTAGGGCAGTAGGGCAGTAGGAGCTATTCAGGTGACAATTTGCGGATCAGAAGGCGCAGTAGCGTCCCTACGCTCTCGCTGCGATTCATCAAAGATTCGACCGCCTCGTGCGAGGCGATTCCGACACGGTGCGCAATCATAAGATGCGTCTCCAATTCTTTGAGTGATCCTTGGGCGATCCTGAGAAATTGCTGATAGGAAGCTCGACTCTCTCGGCCGTAACCCTCAGCGATGTTGGCAGGCACTGAGGTAGCTGCCCGACGCACCTGACCTGTCATTCCATAGGTCTCGTCTTTCGGCCAAGCTCGTGTCACTTCATAGATGGATACTGCCAGGTCCATTGCCTGCTGCCAGACGATCAGATCCCTGTAGGACTCGATTTTCGCCATTACGTGCCGCCCCCTACTGCCCTACTGCCGTACTGCCCTACTCCCCTAAACATTCAACAACAGATACTCCCGCTCCCACGGGCTGATCACTTCCATGAAGGTCTCGAATTCCGCCCGCTTGATCGCCGCATAGGTGGCGGCGAACGACTTGCCGAGCAGCGCGCAGAGTTCCTCGTCGGCTTCGAACAGGTCGACGGCCTCGAGCAGGCTGCGCGGCAGGTCGATCTCGGCCGCGTTGGCGGTGGTGAGAACCGGCGGTTCGGCCTTGATCTTGTTGGTCATGCCGATCAGCCCGCAGGCGAGCGATGCGGCCATCGCCAGATAGGGATTGGCGTCGGAGGAGGGGATGCGGTTCTCGACGCGCCTGGCTGCCGGGTCGGAGCGCGGGACGCGGAAGGCGGTGGTGCGGTTGTCGTAGCCCCATTTGTTGTTGACCGGCGCCGAAGCCGACTGCGTCAGCCGGCGATAGGAATTGACGTAGGGCGCAAACATCACCAGCGCGTTCGGCACATGTTTCTGCATGCCGCCGAGGAAATGGAAGAAGGCTTCGGTTTCCGAGCCGTCCTCGGCAGAAAAGACGTTTCTGCCGGTCTTCTTGTCGATGATCGATTGGTGGATATGCATGGCCGAGCCGGGCTGCCCCTGGATCGGCTTGGCCATGAAGGTGGCATAGATCTCATGCTTCAGCGCCGCCTCGCGGATGGTGCGCTTGAACATGAACACCTGATCGGCCAGTTCGATCGGATCGCCGTGGCGCAGATTGATCTCGAGCTGGCCGGCGCCTTCCTCGTGGATCAGCGTGTCGATCTCCAGGCCCTGGCTTTCGGAGAAATGGTAGATGTCGTCGATCAGTTCGTCGAACTCGTTGACGCCGGCGATCGAATAGCCGGCGCCACCGCCGATCGCCCGTCCCGAACGCCCGACCGGCGGGGTCAGCGGGTAGTCCGGATCGGGATTCTTGCGCACCAGGTAGAACTCGATCTCGGGCGCCACCACCGGCTTCAGCCCGCGCTTGTCGTAAGCGGCAAGCACACGCTTCAGCACGTTGCGCGGCGTGAACTCGACCGAGCGGCCGTCCTGGTGGACGAGGTCGCAGATGACCGCCGCCGTCGGGTCCTCTTCCCACGGCACCACGGTCAGCGTCGAAAGGTCCGGCATCAGCTTGAGGTCGCCGTCGTCTTCCGGATAGTTGAAGCCGTTGCCGTTCTCGGGGTAGCCGCCGGAGATCGTCGTCATGAACACCGCCGAAGGCAGCGCCAGCGAGGTGTTGGAGGTGAATTTCTTCGACGGCATCATCTTGCCGCGCGCAACACCGGCCTGGTCGGGGGTGATGCATTCGATATCCTCGATGCCGCGCCACGCCAGCCAGGCGCCGACTTCCTTCCAGTTTTTCACACCACGTTGATTTTTCACGAAGGCAGGCGTGCGGATACGTCCTCCGCGGCTCGACGGACGGACTTCCTTTTTTGCAGGCGGCATCATTCACCAGATTGGGTTGCGGATTTGGGAGTATAGCCGGGGCCGGTGATGGAAGGGAAGGGGAGCCGGCCCTGCCTTTGCCCGCCAGTTGAAAATTGCTCCAGGCAGCTTAGGTTCGACGCAAGTCCAATGACCTCGGCTGAAGACGTCGAATGCGGAACCATGAATTGACCACGATCGGCTTCGATGCCGACGACACGCTCTGGCAGAACGAGCAGTTCTTCCGCATCACCGAAAAGCGCTTTGCCGCGCTGCTCGCCGATCATGCCGAGGAGGAGCACATCTCGGCAAGATTGCTGGAGGCCGAGAAGCGCAACCTCGCCGTCTATGGCTTCGGCATCAAGGGGTTTACCCTGTCGATGATCGAAACGGCGATCGAGATTACCGACGGCCGCGCGCCGGCCTCGGTCATCGCCGAAATTCTCGCCGCGGGCCGCGAGATGCTTGGCCATCCGATCGAGGCGCTGCCTCATGCGCGCGAAACCGTCGAAAAACTGGCGGATGCGTATCGCCTGGTGCTGATCACCAAGGGCGACCTTTTCGATCAGGAACGCAAGCTGGCGCAATCGGGCCTCGGTGACCTGTTCGATGCCGTCGAGATCGTCAGCGACAAGAGCCCCGCTACTTATACCAGCATCTTCAGCCGCCACGGTGATGGCGCCGAAAAAAGCATGATGGTCGGCAATTCGCTCAAGTCGGACGTGGTGCCGGCCATCGAGGCCGGCAGTTGGGGCATCCACGTGCCGCATGAGCTGACCTGGGCGCTGGAACATGTCGAGCCGCCGGTCACCGCGCCTCGCTTCCGCCAGATAGCCGATCTCTCGGAACTGCCCCGGCTGGTCGAAAGCATCGGGAAAGCCGGCTGATCGCGTGTCTCGGCGTCGGACCGGACGTGCGCGGCAGGCGTATCGATGCCGGACATTGCGCGTCGCAATCCTTGTTGTCGGCTCCGCCAAAGAGCCGCGTGTCGCTGACCCTACATCGCGCGGCCCCTCCATCGCGCGGCCCCCTCCAACGCGCGGCTCTCGTACAATCGATGCTGCAAAATCGTTTTCTACTTGCAAATCAGTCGCAATTGCAGAATATGCGACAAGCGCGGCGTCACAGCGCCCGCGGGCATGCGAGTAATCGCGACAGGAGATTTTGATGATCGAGAGATACGGGCGATGGGTTGCCGTCGGGTTGATGGCTGCGGTTTTCGCTGCGGCAGTGGCTTCAAGCCCAGCGAAAGCGCAGGAAAAATTCAAGGCGGTGACGACCTTCACCGTCATCGCCGACATGGCGAAGAACGTGGCGGGCGACGCAGCAATCGTGGAATCGATCACCAAACCTGGGGCGGAGATCCACAATTACGCGCCGACGCCGGGCGACATTCAGCGGGCGCAGGGCGCAAAGCTCATTCTGTGGAACGGGCTCAACCTCGAACTCTGGTTCGAAAAATTCTTCCAGAACCTCAGCGACGTGCCCGGCGCCATCGTCTCCGAGGGCGTCCAACCTATGAGCATCGCCGAGGGACCCTATACCGGCAAACCGAATCCGCATGCCTGGATGTCGCCGACAAACGCGCTGATCTACGTCGACAACATCCGCGACGCCTTCGTCGAGCACGATCCGGCGCATGCCGAGACCTACAAGGCCAATGCAGAAGCCTATAAGGCAAAGATAGAGGCGGCCGTCGCGCCGATCCGCGATAAGCTTGCCTCGATCCCGCAGGACAGGCGCTGGCTGGTGTCGAGCGAAGGCGCTTTCTCGTACCTCGCACGCGATTTCGCGCTGAAGGAGCTTTATTTGTGGCCGATCAACGCTGACCAGCAAGGCACCCCGCAGCAGGTTCGCAAGGTGATCGACGCCGTCAGGGACAACAAGATCGTCGCCGTCTTCAGCGAAAGCACGGTGTCGGACAAGCCGGCCCGGCAGGTCGCGCGCGAGACGGGGGTCCATTACGGCGGCGTGCTCTACGTCGATTCCCTCAGCGAGGCGGACGGCCCGGTGCCGACCTATATCGACCTGCTGCGTGTGACATCGGATACAATTCAGAAAGGCCTCGCCGCAGGGCTGTCGCAATGAACGAAGCCGTTCCGCCTCTTGCCGCCGCGTCCGAGGATGCGGGAGGCGGTCTCGCCGTGCGCGGCGCGACCGTCACCTACCGCAACGGCCTCACGGCGCTGCGCGATGCGAGCTTTGAAATTCCGACAGGCACGATCACGGCACTTGTCGGTGTCAACGGCTCGGGCAAGTCGACGCTGTTCAAAGCCATCATGGGCTTCGTGCGGCTGGCAAAGGGAGAGATTCTTGTTCTCGGACGGCCGGCCGCGGCCGCGCTGAGGAAGAACGTCGTCGCCTATGTGCCGCAGGCCGAGGAGGTCGACTGGGACTTTCCAGTACTGGTCGAGGACGTCGTCATGATGGGGCGTTACGGCCATATGGGCATGATGCGCATTCCGAAGGCTGCTGATCGCGAGGCGGTTACATCAGCGCTTGCGCGTGTCGGCATGAGCGATTTCCGCAAGCGCCAGATCGGCGAGCTTTCGGGCGGGCAGAAGAAGCGCGTCTTTCTCGCTCGGGCGCTGGCGCAGGACGGGCGCGTCATCCTGCTCGACGAGCCCTTCACCGGCGTCGACGTCAGGACCGAGGACGCTATCATCGAACTGCTGCGCGCGCTCCGGGACGAAGGCCGGGTGATGCTGGTCTCGACGCATAATCTGGGTAGCGTGCCGGAGTTCTGCGACCGTGCCGTGCTGCTCCGGAACACGGTCCTTGCCTACGGGCCGACAGGCCAGACCTTCACGCAGGCGAACCTGGAAAAGGCTTTCGGCGGCGTCTTGCGTCATTTCGTGCTGGGCGGCGCCGGGCTGCATGAGGATGACGACAGGCGCCGCCTTGCCGTCATCACTGACGACGAGAGGCCACTGGTCTTCTACGGAGAGAACGGAGCCATGCAGCACAAGATGCGGGAACCGGACGAATGAGTGTCCTGCTCGAGCCGTTCGGCTACGAATATATGCTCAATGCCATGTGGGTGTCCGCCCTGGTCGGCGGTGTCTGCGCCTTCCTGTCCTGCTATCTGATGCTGAAAGGCTGGTCGCTGATCGGTGACGCGCTCTCGCATTCGATCGTGCCGGGCGTCGCCGGCGCCTATATGCTGGGCCTTCCCTTCTCGATCGGCGCCTTCTTCTCCGGCGGGCTCGCCGCCGCGGCGATGCTCTTCCTCAACCAGCGCACCAAGCTGAAGGAAGACGCCATCATCGGCCTGATCTTCTCCTCCTTCTTCGGCCTCGGCTTGTTCATGGTGTCGCTGTCGCCGACCTCGGTGAATATCCAGACGATCGTGCTCGGCAACATTCTGGCCATCACTCCGGAAGACACGCTTCAGCTCGCCATCATAGGCTTCGTCTCGCTCGCCGTCCTGCTGGTGAAATGGAAGGATCTGATGGTGGTCTTCTTCGACGAGAGCCATGCCCGCTCGATCGGCCTCAACCCGAGCGCGCTCAAGATCATGTTCTTCATGCTGCTATCGGCGTCCACGGTCGCCGCGCTTCAGACCGTCGGCGCCTTCCTGGTCATCTGCATGGTGGTGACGCCCGGCGCGACCGCCTATCTTCTGACGGACCGCTTTCCGCGCCTGCTCGTCATCGCGGTCGTCATCGGCGCGGCGACGAGTTTCACCGGCGCCTATGTCAGCTATTTCCTCGACGGCGCCACCGGCGGCATCATCGTCGTGTTGCAGACGCTGATCTTTCTCGCCGCCTTCTTCTTCGCTCCCAAGCATGGAATGCTGGCAGCCCGCCGCCGCTCGGCGAGAGCCTTGGAGGCCAGCCTGTGAGCATCCTCGATACACTGCTTGCCCCCTTCCAGTTCGGCTTCATGGTCAATGCGCTGATTGCTTCGGTGCTGGTCGCCGTGCCGACGGCGCTGCTTTCCTGCTTTCTCGTTCTCAAGGGCTGGTCGCTGATGGGCGACGCCATCAGCCACGCCGTCTTTCCCGGCGTGGTCATCGCTTACATCCTCGGATTCCCCTATTCGATCGGCGCCTTCGCCGCCGGGATGGTCTGCGCTCTCGCCACCGGCTTCCTCAAGGACAACAGCCGCATCAAGCAGGACACGGTCATGGGCATCGTCTTCTCCGGCATGTTCGGCCTCGGCCTGGTGCTCTACGTAAAAATCCAGTCCGACGTGCATCTCGACCACATATTGTTCGGCGACGTTCTGGGCATCGGCCTGCGCGACATCGTCGAAACGGGGCTCATTGCTGCGATCACGGCCGGCATCATCGGCATCAAATGGCGCGACTTCCTGCTGCACGCCTTCGACCCGTCTCAGGCGCGCGCGGTCGGTCTTCGGGTCAACCTGCTCCATTACGGCCTGCTTTGCCTGATCTCGCTCACCATCGTCGGCGCGCTGAAGGCGGTCGGCATCATCATGGCCATCGCCATGCTGATCGCGCCGGGCGCCATCGCCTTCCTGCTGACAAGGCAGTTCAGCGCCATGCTGATCCTGTCGGTGGCGATCGCGGTCGCCGCATCGTTTCTCGGCGTCTATCTGTCCTTCTTCATCGACAGCGCACCGGCGCCGACCATCGTTCTCATGCTGTCTGCCGCCTTCATTGCTGCTTTCGTCGTCACCACACTCAAGGCGGGCCGAATGGAGCTCGGCGAGGAGGGCTAGAAACTGGCGGTCATTCTCTGGTTTGACGAGAGCGACGCTGTTTCTGGATCGGCTTCACGTAGATCTCCAGTCTGTGGCTGATGATCGTGAATCCGTGCTGTCGAGCGATTTCCTCCTGGAGCCGCTCGATCTCCGCCGACTGGAACTCGATGACATCTCCCGTCTCGATGTTGATGAGATGATCGTGATGCTCGCGGGGGACGGTTTCGTATCTGGCGCGCCGATCGCCGAAGGTGTGCCGCTCCAGAATGCCCTTTTCGCGCAGAAGGCTGACGGTGCGATAGACAGTGGCGAGCGCGATCGTCGGCTCGATGGCGACAACACGGCGATGGAGTTCCACCACATCCGGATGGTCGCTGGATTCGGATAGAACGCGCATGATGACGCGGCGCGGACCGGTGATGCGCAGTCCGAGTTCCCTGCAAAGCGCGGCGATGGTCTGTTCTGAGGACATGTCATGATCCGCCAATATCGACAGCCATGTCGCGAAGTCGGAACATGCCTGCGGATTTGTTCGAAGGTGCTATCCCAGATGCGTCGCAATTGCAAAAGGACATCGGACTGGGTTCGCTGTCAGGCGGTCACACACTGACACAAGATATCCAGATCCGATCGCAAGAAGCGAGGAAGGGAGCCGGATAGCACGCCGGCTAGCTGCGTCCGAGCCCGATCAAATGGTCGATCACCGGCTGCAGCCGTTCGGTCGTGATCGGCTTGACGACCACCGCATCGACGACGCTCGACAGGCCGAGGCTCTCCGGTGTGCCGCTTTTGGTCGAGAGCAGGATCACCGGGGGACGCGATCTGCCCGAGATGCGTCGAAGCGCGTCGATACGCGACATCAGTGCGTCGCAATCCTTGTTGTCGGCTCCGCCATCGAGAACGACAGCTCCGGGAATGAGCGAGCGCAGCGTCGTTGCTGCCGTTTCGGGCGATTCCGAGATCGGTTTGAGCCCGGACCGTTCGACGATTTTGGACACCACCACCCGGTTGACCGGCGATTTTCCGACGACGAGCACGCGGGTGAAGTCGGTGAGCATTTCGGGGTCCACATTCCGGCTCATCAAACTCAGCTGGTCCAGAGTGCGAATCAAGGGGTGCATGAGCAGGGCGGGCACTCGTTGGTTTCAATGCAGGGTTGTACCTTGGGAACAATTGCCGTGAGATCGCTGCCTATGTCAAGCTGAAATGACCGGCGTCGAGAACATCGCAAGAAAGCTTAAAATTTAAAGCAAGTTCTTTTCTTGCCGTGCATGCAAACTGGTTGTGCAAGTGCAAATCACCTGCGCAGAGAACTGCGCAGGTGATGCCGGATCCGCCAGCAGGATTTCGTCGGATTTCGATCAGCCGACGCTCCGCTGCGTGACGATGACCGGGATCAGCAGGTCGCCCCAGTTGCCGTCGCCGCCATGGTGCCGTGCCGAGCGCACCAGTTCCACCGACACACCGGCCTCGACCGCCTTCATCACCGACTGGTTGAGCCTGTGCAGGTCGTTGGCCAGCATGCGGATGGTCGCCTGCTGGTCGACGGTCATCGTGGTGGCCTGTTCTTCGGCCCGTTCCTTGACGCGGCTTATCGATGCCATTGGTCTTCTCCTTGCGTATTTTTTACCCCTTTTGGGGCGTTGCCTCTATTTGGTTGCGTTCGTGCTATTCCGCCGCCGGTTTGAACTGGGCGTGCTCGGTCGATTCATGCATGGCCGTGGTCGAAGACCGGCCACCGGTGATCGCCATCGAAACGGCGTCGAAATAGCCGGTGCCGACTTCGCGCTGGTGCTTGGTCGCGGTGTAGCCGTGGGCTTCCGCCGCGAATTCAGCCTCCTGCAGTTCGGAATAAGCCGCCATCTGCCGCGCCTTGTAGCCGCGGGCGAGTTCGAACATGCCGAAATTGAGCTGGTGAAAACCGGCCAGCGTGATGAACTGGAACTTGTAGCCCATGGCGCCGAGTTCCTTCTGGAACTTGGCGATGGTGGCATCGTCGAGGTTCTTCTTCCAGTTGAACGACGGCGAGCAATTATAGGCGAGAAGCTTGCCGGGATGGTGCCTGTGCACGCCCTCGGCGAACTTTTTGGCCTGCGCCAGATCGGGCTTGGAGGTTTCGCACCAGATCAGGTCGGCGTGGGGCGCGTAGGCGACGGCCCGTGCGATGCAGGGCTCGATGCCGTTCCTGACTTGATAGAAGCCCTCCACCGTACGGCCGGCGCCATAGTCGACGAAGGGCTGGTCGCGCTCGTCGATGTCGGAGGTGAGCAGCTTTGCCGCTTCCGCGTCGGTGCGCGCGACGACCAGCGTCGGCGTGCCCATGACGTCGGCGGCAAGCCGCGCGGCGTTGAGGTTGCGGATGTGTGCGGCGGTCGGGATCAGCACCTTGCCGCCGAGATGGCCGCACTTCTTCTCCGACGCCAGTTGGTCCTCGTAGTGGACGCCGGCGGCACCCGCCTCGATGAAGGCCTTCATGATCTCGAAGGCATTGAGCGGTCCGCCGAAGCCGGCTTCCGCATCGGCGACAACAGGCGCGAACCAGGTGTCAACCGAAAGCCCCTTGCCTTCAGAGGTCTCGATCTGGTCGGCGCGCTGCAGGGTGCGGTTGATGCGCTTGACCAGTTCGGGCGCCGCATTGGCGGGATAAAGCGACTGGTCCGGATACATGGCGGATGCGGTGTTGGCGTCGGCCGCGACCTGCCATCCGGACAGGTAGATCGCCTTCAGCCCGGCCCGGACCTGCTGCATCGCCTGGTTGCCCGACATGGCGCCGAGCGCGTTGACGAAATCCTCTTCGTGGATGAGCTTCCAGAGCCGGTTGGCGCCCATTTCGGCGAGGCTCTGCCGGATCTGGACCGAACCGCGCAGCCGCTTCACGTCGTCCGGCGAGTAGGGCCGCTCGATGCCGTCGAAGCGGCCTTCCGGCGCCGAGGGGACGAGGTTGTAAAAATCAGTCATTGTTCGCTCCGACAGATCGTTGTTGGGATAGAAACGCCGCCTCATGAAAATTTCTGCGCCGTTTTGGTATGACAGCATTTACATTTTGGCGCGGGCCAGGCGAGGAAAACCAGAGGATTGGCTGAAAAATAAGGGAAAACCTGTGTTGCGTTTGACATTCAGGCGCTGTAAATCTGTCATGATTGTAAAAGGCCGGCATGGCAGCGCCGCGCGGGAGTCATGTAAATTCTGTCAAGGACAGCCGAGTGGCCGATCAAAAAATCTTCGCCGGGCCGCGCATCCGCCGCATCCGCAGCGCCAAGGGCCTGACCCAGACGGCGATGGCCGAAGGGCTCGGCATCTCGCCGTCCTACCTCAATCTCATCGAGCGCAACCAGCGGCCGCTGACGGTTCAGCTGATCCTCAAGCTGGCATCTGTCTACAAGGTCGACCCGCATGAATTGCAGGGCGAGGCGAGGGGGTCGGTCACCGCCTTGAAGGAAGTGTTTTCAGATCCGCTGCTGGTCGGCGAATTGCCTGGCGACCAGGAGCTGATCGAGCTTGCCGAGGCGGCGCCCAACGCTTCCGCCGCGGTGATAAAACTGTTTCGCGCTTACCGCGAGCAGGCCGAGCGCCTTTCCGACCTCAACGAACTCCTGGCGCGTGAGGGCAAAGCGACGGCGCTGTCCGGCGCCCGCTTGCCGATCGACGAGGTGCACGAGATTTTCGAGCGCCGTCCGAACCATTTTGCCGCGCTCGAAGAGGAGGCCGAGGCATTCATTTCGGTGCTCGATCCCGGCGACGATCTGCTCGGTGCGCTGAAGGCCTGGCTGAAGCGCGAATACGGCATCGTCGTCAAGGTGCTGCCGGTCGCCACCATGCCGAACTGGCGCCGCCGCTACGACCGCCATTCGCAGCGTCTGTTCCTGTCCGAGCGCCTGTCGCCGTTCGACCAGTTGCGCGAGGTGGCGATGGAGGCCTGCCTGATCCGCATGACGGTCGCCGTGGCAAGCGAGATCCAGGCGCTGAAGCTGACCACGGATGAGGCCCGCCGGCTCGCCCGCTTCGAGCTTGGCCGCTACGCTGCCCACGCGCTGATGATGCCCTATCAATCCTTTCACGCAGCCGCCACACGCGCGCGTTACGACATCGACGTGCTGCGCTCGCGCTTCGGCGTCTCCTTCGAGCAGGCGGCGAACCGGTTGACCACGCTGCAGCGGCCGGGCACGCCGGGCGTGCCCTTCTTCATGCTCGAGGTCGACAACGCCGGCAACCGCTTCCGCAAGGCTGGCAGCCAGGGTTTTCCGCAGAGCCGCTTCGGCGGCGGCTGTCCAAAGCTTCCCGTGCATGCCGCCTTTACCCAGCCCGGCCAGATCTTCGTCGAGGCGGTGGAAATGCCCGACGGCGCCGAATTCCTCTGCGTCGCCCGCACGCTTGAGGGGCCGCAAGGCTCGTTTGCGGAGCGCCCGCGCCGTACCGCACTTCTGCTCGGCTGCGACATCGGCTTTCGTGACGAGATCGTCTACGGCGCGGCACTGCCGTGGCCGGCTGCCGCTGCGGCCGGAAAAGCCGGACAGGGCACAAGTCCGGCCACGCCGGTTGGCCCGGCTTGCCGGCTGTGCGAACGCATCGGCTGCCTCGCGCGCGCCGAGCCGCCGGTGACGCGCCCGCTCGGCCTGGACGAGATGGTGACCGGACTAAGCGCCTTCGATTTCCAGTGAGGTCCCGGCAGGCGACTGCCGTCTTTGCCACAACCATCGCTGCCCGGTGGACCACGCTCCGCCGCTGCCTTTGCGCTAGGCGAATGTGGCACGTTTCTGTCGTCCGCTGTGCATCGTGTTGCCTCGAAATCGCCGACAGTCGCAATCATGAGCGATATATCATCATCACCGTTAGCCGTTTCGCCTGTCGTCTCGCCGCGTGACGAGCGTGCCGGCTTCCTGCTGATTTTCCTGTCGGCGCTGATGTGGAGTTTCGGTGGCGCCATCGCCCGTTTCATCGACGCCGGAGACAGCTGGACGGTGGTGTTCTGGCGCTCGGTCTGGGCGGCCGCCTTCCTGATCTGCTTCATGGTCTGGCGCGACGGCTGGCACTGCACGGTGAGGTTGTTCCGCGGCATGGGCCTGCCCGGCCTTGCCGTGGCGTTCTGCTTCGCCACCGCATCGACCTCATTCGTCGTGGCGCTTGCCTACACCACTGTCGCCAACATCCTTTTGATGCAGGCCGGCGTGCCGCTCCTGGCGGCGCTGTTTGCCTGGGTGCTGTTTCGCGAACGGGTGGCGTTGGCGACCTGGGTGGCGATTGCCGCCGTCATTGCCGGCGTTGCCATCATGGTATCGGAATCGCTCGATGGCGCGGTGTCGCCCATCGGTGACGGCCTGGCGCTGCTTATCGCCGTGATGTTTTCGATCGCCACGGTCATCACGCGACGCTTTGCCCATGTGCGCATGACGCCGGCGACCTGCCTCGGCACGATGATTGCCGCCGCATTCGCGGCGTCGCAGGCATCGCAATTCGGCGTTTCCAGCAGCGACATGGGTTTCCTGTTTGCATTCGGCGTGGTCAATCTCGGTCTCGGCCTTGCCTTTTTCGCCACCGGCGCCCGGCTCGTTCCGGCTGCTGTCGCAGCACTGCTCGGCACTTTTGAGCCGATCCTCGGCCCGATCTGGGTCTGGCTCATCCATTCCGAGGTGCCGTCGGGACGCACCATCCTTGGCGGCACGGTCGTGGTCACGGCGCTGCTGGTCCATATCGGGCTCGAATTCAAGCGTCAGGCGCGACCCGTGCGGCCGGGTGTCACCGGCATGCCGTCGCCTAATTGATGCAGCGCACGCGCCAAAGCGAGATGAGCCATTGACAATGGCGCGGCCGCGCGGGCAGGCTGCAAATACGGCAACAACAAGACAGGCTCATCTTGCCAAGTCTCCCCTCCGGCCCGACCGAGACCGGACAACATCGTCGTATCCCTGCCAGCGCCGTGGCGAGAGCCTTTGACGGCGCCGGCATGCCACCTGGATCACGACAAAGGAACCGGGGGCTCGGCCGTTGCGCATTGAACTGCTGTCGTGTTGGCGGTTCGCGCTTGTCGCTTGTCGGAAAGCTCAATAATCTGAAGCAAACGCCCAGCCGCGCAGCCCCGCGACGTGCTGGCGATGGAACACTCATCAAAGGAGAGACGCATGATCCGCAAAGCATTCTGGCTTTCGGCGACCTCGGCATTTCTGGCGCTTTTCACCCTCGGCGCTCATGCCCAGGACCGCGTCGTCAACGTCTATAACTGGTCGGATTACATCGACAGCTCGATCATCGAAGACTTCACCAAGGAAACGGGCATCAAGGTCACCTACGACACCTTCGATTCCAACGAGCTGCTTGAGACGAAACTGCTTGCCGGCGGCAGCGGCTACGACGTTGTCGTGCCGACCGCCAATTTCCTCGCACGCCAGATCCAGGCAGGGGTGTTCCAGAAGCTCGACAAGTCGAAGCTGCCCAACATTTCCAACATGTGGGACGTCGTTTCGGAGCGCACGACCAAGTACGATCCCGGCAACGAATATTCGATCAACTACATGTGGGGCACGGTCGGCCTCGGCTATAACGTCAAGAAAGCGCAGGAAGCGCTCGGCACCGACAAGATCGACAGCTGGGACGTGTTCTTCAACCCGGAAAAGCTGGCGAAGCTGAAAGATTGCGGCGTCTATGTCCTCGATTCTCCGAGCGACATCCTGCCGAACGCGTTCAAATATCTGGGCATCGATCCTGAGACCACGTCGTTGGACGATTTCGCCAAGGCCGAAGAAGTGATGCTGAAGATCAGGCCTTACATCCGCAAGTTCCACTCGTCGGAATATATCAACGCGCTGGCCAATGGCGACATCTGCCTGGCCGTCGGCTGGTCGGGCGACGTGTTCCAGGCGCGCGACCGTGCGACGGAAGCAAACCAGGGCGTTGAGATCGCCTATTCCGTGCCGAAGGAAGGCGCCGAAATGTGGTTCGACCAGATGGCGATCCCGGCCGACGCGCCGCATGTCGCCGAAGCTCATGAATTCCTGAACTACATAATGAAGCCGGAAGTCATCGCCAAGGCGAGCAACTACGTCTTCTACGCCAACGGCAACAAGGCGTCGCAGCAGTTCATCAACAAGGAGATACTTGAGGATCCGGCGATCTACCCGGACGAGGCGACGCTGGCGAAGTTGTTCACCATCGCTCCCTACGATTCCAAGACCCAGCGCGTCGTCACCCGCACCTGGACCAGGATCGTCACCGGGCAGTAAGCGACATCAACGACCCCGGCAGGTGCTGCCGGGGTCAAGTCCTTTTGGGGATAGAACGCAGGACGGAGTGGACATGAAATCGCTTGGCAGCATCCGCAGGGATTTCGCGCCGTGGAACGATCCGAACGCCAAGCCATATATCCAGTTCGACAAAGTGACCAAGAAGTTTGGTGACTTCACCGCCGTCAACAATTTGTCGCTGACGATCTTCGAGCGCGAGTTCTTTGCCCTGCTCGGAGCGTCGGGCTGTGGAAAATCGACGCTTTTGCGGATGCTCGCCGGCTTCGAGGAGCCGACCGCCGGCCGCATCCTGCTTGACGGCCAGGATCTGCACGGCATCCCGCCGTACCGGCGGCCGGTCAACATGATGTTCCAGTCCTATGCGCTGTTCCCGCATATGACGGTCGAAAACAACATCGCCTTCGGCCTCAAGCAGGACGGCATGCCGAAGCCCGGGATCGCGGCGCGCGTTGGAGAGATGCTGAAGCTGGTCAAGCTCGAGCAGTTCGCCAAGCGCAAGCCGCACCAATTGTCCGGCGGCCAGCGCCAGCGCGTCGCGCTTGCCCGTTCGGTCGCCAAGCGGCCGAAAGTGCTGCTGCTCGACGAGCCGCTGGGCGCGCTGGACAAGAAGCTGCGCGAGGAAACACAGTTCGAGCTGATGGATCTGCAGCAGTCACTCGGCCTCACCTTCGTTGTCGTCACCCACGACCAGGAAGAGGCGATGACCATGGCCGACCGCATCGCCATCATCGACAAGGGCGAGGTGATGCAGGTGGCAACGCCGGCCGAAGTATACGAGGCGCCGGGTTCCCGTTTCGTCGCCGGCTTTGTCGGCAACGTCAACATGTTCGAAGGCAAGATTGCGCATGGCGAGGCGGGTGCTGCAAGCATCGATGCCGGCAACGGCATCACCATCCGGACCGAGAATGCCGGCGATGCCGCAACTGGCGCGGCCGTCGCCTTCGCCATCAGGCCGGAGAAGATAAAGATATCGTCGACGAGACCGGCCGGCGCTGTCAACGCCATCGAAGGTGAGGTCTACGATATCGCCTATCTCGGCGACATGACCGTCTATCACGTCAGGCTGGACGATGGCCAGGTGGTGCGAGCGAGCACGATGAACGCGGCCCGCATCACCGAGGATCCGCTGAGTTGGAACGACCGTGCCTGGGTGTCGTTCCGGCCGGATGCCGGCGTCGTGCTGACGCGATAGGGGGCGGCCATGTCGAATGCCGCTGTCACCGCCGCAACAAGCTCTCGAGCCACCGCTGCCGGAAAATCCGCCCTGGCCAGAACGGGAGAGGCCTTCGTTGGCCGGCTTGTCATCCTCATTCCGTATCTCTGGCTGGTCTTCTTCTTCCTCATTCCGTTCGTCATCGTCTTCAAGATCTCGCTGTCGCAGACCGCGATCGCCATACCGCCCTACACGCCGGTGCTCGGCTTCGGCGACGGCCTTGCCGTTTTCTTCGCCCAGCTGAATGAGCTCAGCATCGACAACTACACGTGGCTGACCCAGGACGCGCTCTACGTCAACGCCTATGTGACCAGCGTCATCGTCGCCGCCATCTCGACGGTGCTGACATTGCTTGTCGGCTACCCGATCGCCTACGGCATGGCGCGCGCCCCGGCGATGCTGCGCCCGACTTTGCTGATGCTGGTGATCCTGCCGTTCTGGACCTCGTTCCTGATCCGGGTCTACGCCTGGATCGGCATCCTCAAGCCTGAGGGGCTGCTCAACCAGCTGCTGCTCGCCACCGGCGTTATCAGCCAGCCGCTGATCATCCTCAACACCTATACGGCGATCTTCATCGGCATCGTCTATTCCTACCTGCCGTTCATGGTGCTGCCGCTCTATTCGTCGCTGGAAAAGATGGATTATTCGCTGATCGAGGCAGCCAAGGATCTCGGCTGCCCACCGACCAGCGCCTTCTGGAAGATCACCTTTCCGCTGTCGCTACCCGGCGTCATCGCCGGCTGCCTGCTGGTGTTCATCCCCGCCGTCGGCGAATTCGTCATTCCCGACCTGCTCGGCGGCTCACAGACGCTGATGATCGGCAAGACGCTGTGGAACGAGTTCTTCGCCAATCGTGACTGGCCGGTGTCTTCGGCCGTCGCCGTCATCCTGCTGTTGCTGCTGATCGTGCCGATCATGCTCTTCCAGCGGGCCCAGGCCCGCGCCCAGGAGCAGGACAGATGAATCCGACCTGGAGCCGTTTCAACATCACTTCGATCGTGCTCGGCTTTGCCTTTCTTTACCTGCCGATCGTCCTGCTCGTCGTCTTCTCTTTCAACGAATCGAAACTGGTCACTGTCTGGGGCGGCTTCTCGACAAAATGGTACGTCTCGCTGTTCCACAACCAGGGCCTCATGGACGCCACCTGGGTAACGGCCCGCGTCGCCGTCATCTCGGCCACCGTGGCGACCGTGCTCGGCACGCTGGCGGCTCTCACCTTGACGCGCTACACACGCTTCAAGGGCCGGACACTGTTTTCCGGCATGGTCTTTGCGCCGCTGGTCATGCCGGAAGTCATTACCGGCCTGTCGCTGCTGCTGCT
Source organism: Mesorhizobium sp. WSM4837 (assembly GCF_055811435.1). NCBI lineage: Bacteria > Pseudomonadati > Pseudomonadota > Alphaproteobacteria > Hyphomicrobiales > Phyllobacteriaceae > Mesorhizobium > Mesorhizobium sp. WSM4837. The sequence continues at coordinate 42,885 of NZ_JBVVQE010000041.1, read as the reverse complement.
CTTTGTCGCCGTCGGTCTCGACCGCGGTTTTGTCACCGTCACGCTTGCCCACATCACCCTGACCATGTGCTTCGTCGCCGTCGTCGTGCAGTCGCGCCTGATCACGTTCGACCGCTCGCTGGAAGAAGCCGCGATGGATCTTGGGGCGCCGCCGGTGAAGACCTTCTTCCAGATCACGCTGCCGGTCATCATGCCGGCGATCGTGTCCGGCTGGATGCTGGCGTTCACACTGTCGCTCGACGATCTGGTCATTGCCAGCTTCACTTCAGGGCCTGGCGCCACCACGCTGCCGATGAAGATCTACAGCCAGGTTCGTCTCGGTGTGACGCCGGAGATCAACGCCGCCTGCACCATCCTGATCGCGGTTGTGGCGGTTGGCGTCATCATCGCTTCGCTCGCCAACAAGCGGCGCGCGGTCCAGCGCCAACGCGATGAGCAGGCCGCTCAGCGGGGGTGACGAAAGGGGCGGCGCCAGCAAAGCCGGCAGGAAGTACTTCTGACGACGACCGCAGCAGCTTCGTTGCTTACTCGCCGGATACCCCGCGGCTTATCGGCGAAATGAACGGCGTGCTCCACGTTCCGCCGATGAAGAACGAAGACTGGTTGGGACCTTGGCTATTTGTCTGCGTGGCTGGCTGGTCCGCCTGAATGATGCCGCCGGACAGCGCCAGTCCGCGCCCGGCATAGGAGGCGATGCCGGAAAGCCAGATCTTGTACTTCGCCGAATTCGCTTCGGCCTTGTCGATCTTCGCCACACCGTTTGAAATGCTCGCCTTGAGTTCGGCCCCGTCGATCGGCAGTGTTCCGTCAGAGACATCGTCGAGCGCGAAGAACCCGCCCTGTTCATTGTGTTTGAGAAACGCCGGCAGGTTGAACCGGCTCAACGCGCCTTGGCCGAATTTCGCCGAAACCGAGCCGTCGGCATTTTCGAAAATGGAATCCCAGGTTCTGCCCGGCCCCTTGAGGATGACCGAAACGGTTCCGGTGCCGATCGGCACCAGTCGCGTCATTCCGGCTGCGGTGCCAAAAGCCCCGCCGTCGATGTCGGAGGCGAGCAGCCTTATCTCGACCTGCGTGCCTTCCGGCTTGCGGTCAAAACGAAGGCTGCTCTGGATGTTGCCGCCAAAGGCCGATGCATCGGAAATATCGAAGACGGCAAGACCGTTCTTGACCTGGGCAGCGGCGGCGACGTCGGCAAGCTGGATGGCGCCTGCGGTGGCCTGCGCTGCCGACAGTCTGAGATCGAGATCGATGCGGTCGGCGACGCTTATGTCGATTTCGCCGGGGCCAGCGCCGTTCGCGGGCGCCAGGGGTGCGAAGGCGGAGAGAAACGACCGCAGGTCGAGCGTCTCGAAGGCGAGCGTACCGGCGATCACCGGGCGCGCCTCGCCAAAGGAGAAATCCAGCGCACCCATTCCCGGATTGTCGTCCAGGGCGATCTCGGTGTTTTCGAATTTAATGCGGCCGGAGGTCGCCGTGAGCTTGCTGGAAACGGAAACCGAGCCAATTGCTGCGCCCGGCGCGATGCCGGCCCGCGACCATTCGAGCGCGCGCCTGAGCGAGGGTGCGGCAAATTTTGCCTGGCCGTCGAAATAGGCGTTCTCGGACATGCTGGCCACGCCGTCGAACGAAAAACTGGCAGGGGCCGCCTTGAAGGAAAGCGTCATCGGCGCCGCACCTCCGCCAAACAGCACCAGCGGGTTTGACGATGCGGCATCCACGGCGACGCTTTCGCCGCGCCAGATCCCGGTCGCCGACAGCGTCGCATTGCTGTTCATTGCGGCCCAGTTCGCCTGGCCGCTCAGGCTGCTCAGTATCTCAGCGTCCTTGCCATCGACGGAAGTCACCACGCGGCCGTTCCTGAACTCCACGGTGCCGAACGGATCAGCCGGCAGCTTGCTGAGGTCCGGCTTGGCTGGATTGGCGCTGACAACGGCGCGAGCGACGTCGATGGAACGGGTGATGCGCCCGCCCGAAGGCAGGGCGGGCAGGAAAAGTCCATGTGCTGCGCGTTGAACCCTGATCGTCGGCCGGATCAGCCGCGCCGTCGAGAACACCACATTGCCACGCAACGCCGCCATGGCGGAGAGATTGACCTCGACCCGTTCAGCCTCGATCACCGGCGGCGCGTCGGTCTCTGTCCATTGCGAAAGCGTCACGTCGGCCAGGATGGCACGGAAATTCGGCCAGACTTCGATCCGTGGCGCGCCGTCGATGGTGACCCTGAAACCGCTCCACGCACTCATTTCCCAGGCGATGCGGTCGCGCACGATACGGGTCGAGGCGACGAGCGGCAGGGCGGCAACGGCCAGCGCGATGACGAGCACGGCAGCGCCGATCGCCCATATTCCGCGCCGGATCAAAGGTGATGGCATGTCGCCCCGTATGCTTCCGTTCCGACAAAAAATCGCCCGACGGGTGTAACCCCAGTCGTTTACCTACGACTTAGGGCTGGCGCATTTCAAGTCTTTATGGCCCAGCGATGGCATTTGCGCACATCCGCGCCGCCCGGCCGAACAAAATCTTGCTCTGCTGCGCTGCGATATGCATAAGCGATGCCAATGCATGTCGCCAAAATGCGCAACGTTTTTGGATAACGACATGATAATAACAAAAGTCTAAAGCGCGTCGCGTGAATCTCTTCAAGCGTAACGTGCTTTAAGGAGGAACGATCATGGCTGGCGACGCACCGCTCTGGATACCGACCAAAGACCAGATCGACGCGGCGCCGATGACCGCCTTCATGCAGGCCGCGGCGGCCGCAACCGGCGGGTTTTTTCCCTCCTACGGCGATCTTCATCGTTGGTCGATCGACGATCGCGAGGCGTTCTGGAGCCTGGTCTGGGACTTTTGCGGCATCGTTGGCGACAAGGGCGCCAGCGGGGGAATCAGTGGCGGCGAGCACGTGCTCGTCGATGGCGAGAAGATGCCCGGCGCCGCCTTCTTTCCCGACGCCAAGCTTAACTTCGCCGAGAACCTGTTGAAAAAAACCGGGCTCGGTGACGCCATCGTCTTTCGCGGCGAGGACAAGGTCGAGCGCCGGCTCTCCTGGAACGAGTTGCATGCGCTGACCTCGCGGCTGCAGCAGCTTTTCCTGTCGCTCGGGGTGAAAAAGGGCGACCGCATCGCTGCCATGATGCCCAATATGCCGGAGACGGTCGCGGCAATGCTGGCGGCAGCCTCGATCGGGGCCGTGTGGTCGTCCTGCTCTCCCGATTTCGGCGAGCAGGGCGTTCTGGACCGGTTCGGGCAGATCGAGCCTGTCGTCTTCATCGCGCCTGACGGTTACTGGTACAATGGCAAGGCGATCGAGGTTGCCGACAAGATCGCCGCCGTCGCGGCAAAGCTCGTCACCGTCCGCAAGATCCTGATCGTCGACTATCTCGGCACGTCGATCGATGTGGCGGCGATCATCGAGAAGGCGACTGCGCTGGACGAGGCGTTCTCATCCTTCGCTGCCAAGTCGGTCACCTTCGAACGGTTGCCGTTCGCGCATCCGCTCTACATCCTGTTTTCTTCCGGAACGACCGGCATTCCCAAATGCATTGTCCATTCGGCCGGCGGAACGCTGATCCAGCATGTCAAGGAAGAACGGCTCCACGCCGGCCTGCTCGACGGCGACCGCTTCTTTTATTTCACCACCTGCGGCTGGATGATGTGGAACTGGCTGGTCTCCGGCCTGGCGTCGGGCGCAACCCTTCTGCTTTATGACGGGTCGCCCTTTTACCCTGACGGCAACGTGCTGTTCGACTTCGCCGACGCAGAGAAGATGACCTATTTCGGCACCTCGGCCAAATTCATCGATTCCGCGCGCAAGGCCGGCCTCAGGCCGATCAACACGCACGATCTTTCCAGCGTGCGCACGATCTCCTCCACCGGCTCGCCACTGTCGCCGGAAGATTTCCGCTTCGTCTATGACGGCATCAAGAAAGACGTGCATCTCGCCTCCATCTCTGGCGGAACCGACATCGTCTCCTGCTTCGTGCTCGGCGTGCCGACCCAACCGGTATGGATCGGAGAGATCCAGGGACCCGGCCTCGGCCTCGCCGTCGATGTCTGGGACGACGACGGCCAGCCGCTCAGGCAGGAAAAGGGTGAGCTCGTCTGCACCAAGGCGTTCCCGGCGATGCCGATCGGCTTCTGGAACGATCCCGAAGGCAAGAAATACCACGCCGCCTATTTCGAGCGCTTCGACAATGTCTGGTGCCACGGCGACTTCGCCGAATGGACCGCCCATGGCGGCCTGATCATCCACGGCCGTTCCGACGCGACGCTCAACCCGGGCGGTGTGCGGATCGGCACGGCGGAAATCTACAATCAGGTCGAGCAAATGCCGGAAATCCTGGAAGCGCTGTGCATCGGCCAGGATTTCGACAATGATGTGCGGGTCGTGCTGTTCGTGCGGCTGGCGGCCGGCGTTGAACTCGACGCCGAGCTGGAAAAACGCATCCGCGCGAAAATCCGCAGCGGCGCGAGCCCGCGCCACGTGCCGGCTAAAATCGTCGCCGTCGCCGACATTCCACGCACCAAATCGGGCAAGATCACCGAGCTTGCGGTGCGCGACGTGGTGCATGGCCGCGCCGTCAAGAACAAGGAGGCGCTGGCCAATCCCGAAGCGCTCGAGCTGTTCCGCGACCTGCCGCAGCTGGCCGATTAGTTTCTCGAGGTCCAGGACATGCGATCCGTCACGCGTTCAAACGGAGCCGAGCATGGTTAACGAAATATCTCGCTCGAATTTACCTAGATTTCATGAGTGGTACACATCGGTAAATTTTTCTCGGTGCCGGTAAGGTTTTGTTAAGGGCCGACATCGATAGTCGTGCGTAACTTGAGGGAGAAATCCCGTTCCTCTAAATCCCAAGAGGATCTGAATTCGCTCAAGCCCCCGATGTACAGCAATCGATCATTCAAGGCGTCCTGTTGGACGCCTTTCTTTTGTGTGCCGAGCATGAGCCAAAGTGGACACCGGTTTGGGAAAATCCAATGCTCAAACAAAGAGATAGCGCGGCGACACGGACGACTGAAGATCCGCTGCCCTAATCCGCCAGCACGCGGGTCGACGGGAAGGCGACTTCGACCAGGGTGCCCTCGCCGGGTGTCGAGTTGATGGTGAACCGGGCCCGGTTCGCCTCGACCATGGCCTTGGTCAGCGGCAGCCCGAGACCGGTGCCGTCGCCGCGCCCGCGCTTAAGCGCGTTGAGCTGCTTGAACGGCTTGAGCGCCTGCTCGATCTCGGACTGGCTCATGCCGATGCCGGTGTCGCGCACGCGCATCACGACGTCGCCGGAGTTCTCGTAGGCTGTCGATACGATCACCTGGCCGCCGGCCTGCGTGTAGCGGATGGCATTCGACAGGATGTTCAGCGCGATCTGGCGCACGCTGCGCAGATCGGCCACCACTTCCGGCAGCCGGGAGGCGAAGCTGGAGCGGATGATGACGCGTTCGCGGTTGGCTTGCGGCTGCATCATCGCCACCGTCTCGGCCAGCGTGTCGTTGAGCGACACTGCCTCATAGGCCATCTCCTGCTGGCCGGCCTCGATTTTCGAAATATCGAGCAGATCGTTGACCAGGTCGAGCACATGGTTGCCCGACCGGTTGATGTCGCGCAGATAGTCGCGGTAGCGGTCATTGGCGACCGGTCCGAATTTCTCGTCGACCATCAGCTCGGAGAAGCCGATGATGGCGTTGAGCGGCGTGCGGATTTCGTGGCTGATGCGGGCGAGGAAGTCGGTCTTCTGCGAGGAAGCGCGCTCGGCCACGGCGCGCGCCTGGGTCAGATCCTCTTCGGCCCGCTTCCACTGGGTGATGTCGCGCACCACCGCGCAGAAGCCGCTGTCGTTGGGCAGCCTGCCGATGGTCATGAACAGCGGAATGAAGCGCCCCTGCGCCTCGCGTCCGATCACCTCGCGGCCGTCGTTGAGCACGCTCGCCACGCCGGGCTCGGACAATCCGTCGATATAGTCTCGCGCGGCGCGCTGGCTTTCGATCGCGAACAGCGAGACGAAGGGTTTTCCGGTCACCTCGTCGCTGTCGAAACCGAACAGCGCCTCCGCCGGTCGGCTGATCGAGCGGATCGTTCCGTCTCGGCCGATCAGCACGACGCCGTCGGTCGCGGTGTCGATGATGGTGCGCATCTCGGCAATGCGCGCCTTGAGCTCCGAAGTGTCCGGCTGCGTCTGGTCGTCGGCGGCACCTGCTGCCTCGTCGTCGCCGGACCGGCGCACGACCAGCATCAGCGCCTTGCCGCCACGCCATGGCACCGAGCGCAGAATGGCCTCGATCGGGAACTCCTGACCGTCACGCGTCTTCAACCGCAGCGCGTGGTCGGTTCCATCGGAGGCGCTGCCGTCGTAAGGATCGGCAAACAGCGCGTCGAGGCCACCGGCATCCTCCAGCTGGTCGAGCGTGTCATAGCCGGTCAGGCTGAGGAATTCCTCGTTCGCATAGTGAAGATCGTCGCCGGAATGGATCAGCAGCGGCACCGGCAGCTTGCCGAGGATCGAAATGTCCGGAGCCTTGTTGTCGTCCGCGGTCGAAAAAGCCGACGGCACGAACGCTTCGAGCTTGAGCGGCGGCACCGGCAGGCGCGGCCGCTCGACCGTCGCCGGCTCGACGTCGCCGGCATCGCCGATGCCATCGGTTGGCGAACCGGTTTCGTCGTCATCGGGTCGCGCCGAGTCCTCGCTGTCTTCTGCATCGCGGAAATCGGCGGCCGTCATGCTGTCGGCGTCTTCGGCGATCGATCGACTGGCGGCGTCGGTGGGCTCAGCGATCTCCTGCGCCGGTTTGTCCGGCTCGGAGACCGGCGCACCGTCGCCATCGTCGGCTACGTAGTCCCGGTCGGCATAGTCGAGCAGCGAGCCTGAGAGGTCGGACACGGTTGCTTGCGGCTGCTCACCGTCGAGCCTTGCGACATCCTTCTCGTCTTCGACATCGGTTTCGGTCGGTTCCGCCGCAGCCGGCTCTGCCGCAATTGCGGCAGCGGGCTGTTCTGTCGGGGGATTGTCCTTCTTGAGCCGCTCGCCGATCTCACGGAATGCACTGCGTTCCAGCGTCGACAGGCCTTTGTCGTTGGCCGGCTGCCTGTGCTCCGCCAACCGGATCACCTTGTCGGCTAAGCGCCGCTCCGGCTTCGGCACGATGGTCAGCGCCGGCACCTCGCCCTGGAACGGGTCGGTTTCGTCAGGCGTTTTGGCGGCTTCCGGCTCGCCGGCCACGGGGACGTCGGCATTGGCGACAAGCGCCATGCCGATCGCTTCCGGATCGACCACCGCATCGCCGGTGCGAGCAACGCCGAAACCGCGAAAGCCTTCGAAGGCACGGCTGCGGCCGTAGACGGGCAGCGCCGCCAAGTCGACGGGTATCTTGAAATCGGTGCCGGCGACCGGCCACAGCACCGAGCGGCCGGACCAGGTATCGCGTCGGTCGAGCAGACCGGCGATGTCGCCGGTCGCATCGAGGTCGAAGGTGGCCGCGACGTCCCTGAAGCGCCGGCCGATCACATCGGCGGCAGGCTTGCCGACGAGTTCCGCGAATTCCGTCGACAGCGCATTGAATCTGCCCTCGGCGTCGGTGCGCCAGACGAAACGCAGGGGCGCCGCCGCGCGGTCGATCGAGGGGATGGCATTTTTGACCGGGGAGGCGGCCCTGACGGCATTTTGTGCGAAGCTTTCCGCCGAAGCATCCGCCTCGACAGGATCGGATGCATCCGGTCCCGGCTTTTGCGCCTCCTCCTCGCTGGCGCTGAAATACCAATGGTCATGCTGTGGAGGTATCCCGCCGGCCGCTTCCGGACCCTGCTCGGTTGAATCAGGCGCAGTTGAATGAGATCCGGTCGAATCGAGCCCAGTGGAATCGGGCCCACTGGAATCGGGAACATCATGCTCCGCCGACAGCGAAGTGTCTTCGTCGGCTGCCGCAACTGTCTGCTCTGCCGCAGCCGTTTTCGCGACTGTTGCCGGCGGGTTGTCCTGTTGTGCTTTTGGCGGGACTGCGGCATCGGCCGCCGCCCCTGCGCTGAGCACGCCAGCAGGGGCTGCTTCGGAGTCCAGCTGGTTCTCGTCGATCACCACCAGCAGGTGCCGCTCGTCAGTCAGCCGGGCGAGGCCGGCCGGGTAGGAAGCGGTGCCGCCAGGAACGAGGCGTTTGACGACGCGACCGCTCTCGTTCGCAACATCGGCGACAAGCGCTGTCAGCGTTTCGGGCAGGATGCCGAGTGCCGAAAAACCATCGGAAGCGGCCTCTATGTTGCCGTTGGCATCGACGAAGGCGATGAAATGACCGTCTTCGGTAAAGCCGCTGATGGCCCGAGCGGCAAGCTCGGCGGCGCTGCGCGAGCCGGTCTGCGTCGCCGGCACCGCCAGCATGATGGCGTTTTCGCCGTCAGGCATTGTCACCGCGCTGGCCAGAAAGCCAACCGCGCGGCTGGTCAGCCCGGTTGCCAGCCGCACCGTGATGGCGCGGTCGCGGCCGATCTGTGGAAAACCGCTTGTTGCCATGATCTGGCGCCTGGCGATCGGCGGCAAGCCGGCCGAGGCGCCGATGATCGCCTCGATGTCGGGGTAGCCGAACACCGCTGCCCCTGGTCCGTTGGCCCAGATCACCTGTTCGAGGTCTGCCGACAAAAGAGCGATCGCGTCGCCGGCGGCAAAGCGCTGGCGGACCGCGTCGAGCACGGCGACGTCGAGGAAGGAGTAGTTTTCAGACGGCATGCGCTTTGGGAACCCTTACGAAGCGGGCAGTTTGCAGTTAACGCTTTGTTAATAAAAGCCGACGGTGCGAAGGTCCACAAGCCATAGCGTGCAACCGCCGGAATCTCTGGGCGCGTGGTTAACGCTGGGAGAGAAAATTTATGGTGCGCTGCAACAAAGATATTGCAATGCACAAGATTTGCCTTTATATTGCCATCATACATGAACGAGACGGCTTTCCTATCGAAGCCGCTACCACTGCAAAGGATGGAAAATTGTCCAGGACCAAGACCGCTGATACTATCGAAAACGTTGAATTCCCGAGCTTCGACGCTTCCAAGGCCACCGACCAGATCCGTGCTTTCGCCGAAAAGGGCGTCGAGCAGTCGAAAGAGGCCTATGCCAAGCTGAAGACCGGCGCCGAAGAGACCCAGAAGGCCCTTGAGTCCACCTTTGAGACCGCCAAGACCGTTTCCAACGACCTGTCGCTCAAGACCATTGCCGCTCTGCGCGCCAATACTGAAGCCGGCTTGTCGCATTTCGAAGCTCTGATCGGCGCCAAGTCGCTGTCGGAAGTCGTCGAACTGCAGACCGCATTCCTGCGCAAGCAGGTCGAGATGACTGTCGAGCAGGCAAAGGATTTCCAGACCGTCGCCTCCAAGGCGGCCGAGGACGTCTCCAAGCCGATCAAGACCGCCTTCGAGAAGGCGATGAAGGAAGTTAAGATCGCATAATATTTGCGCATAGTTCGAAGATGCAACAAAAGGTCGCATTTCTTCGAACAGGATTATGTGAGATATAGTGGTCCAAGCGAATACCCGGCGGGTGGAACCTCCTCCCTCTGCTCTCCGGGATGACCAGCCAGCACCTCCTCCCGCTGGCTCGGAACAGGAAAAGGCCGGCACCTCCTCCCGCCGGCCTTTTTCTTTGCCCGGCGAATATGATGTCGGTGCCGGAGCACCCTTTGCCTACAGCGCCGGGCGCCTTCCTGGACGCGCAAAGCACGCTGCGGAACCCTGGGATTTTGCGCATGATCCCCAGTGAAATCGATTCTGATTTTCCGGGCCGTGCGCGGCCAAAAGCCTTGAATTAAACTCCGATAGCCCGTATGGACGCATCGCCGAACGACAGAGCGGGTCTCGGAGGATGAACGTTCCATCCCGCTCAGGCGAACGTGCCGTTGTAGCTCAGATGGTTAGAGCGCCGGATTGTGGATCCGGAGGTCGCTGGTTCGATCCCAGCCAACGGTACCATTGGTGCACGGTCGCCTTCTTCGGTTTCGGCCGCTTCTCTTGGCTACAGATGTCCGTTCTTACGGAGGGACCGGTCGGTGCCCCGCTTGGTTCGGATTCCTGATGCATGTTGCGCAAAAGCATGCCCTCGGGCCTGACCCGAGGGTGCGCAGCGTAAAGCGCTTCGCATGAATTCCTTCAAACGCGACGCGCTTTAGCCTTTGTCGAGCTTCCGAGTAACGGCGATGTGATGCAAGATTTAGTTACCCACCATCTCAGGCAACACGTGCGGCGAAGATGTCCTTCTTCACCACCGCATGCACCCCCCAGTTTCCATCGACGACTTGGGTGATGCCGAAGTCTACTCCGATCGACATCAGGGAAATCGCCTCGTCCTCTGACAGTCCTTTGGTTGTCATGAGGAAGTGGCGCATCTTCCGGAACGCATCGCGCAGCGCTCTGTCGACAGACGACTTCGAATAGATGTCGCTCTGAGCGCTCGGTCCCAGTTCCTCAAGATAGTTGGCGTAGGAAAACCCATGCACCAGCCAGTCCGTTTGCGTCTCGAGCATGGGGTAGTTGAGCTCCTCGAGCGGTGTGCCGGCTAGGTCCGCTTTCTTGTGCAAGATGAGCTGGAACGTGCCGGTGAGCGAGCATTCGATCGCCGTCCCGCATAATTCGCTGTCGCCTTGGCTGGCATGGGGATCACCGACCGAGAGCAGCGCGCCGTCGACGGAGACCGGATAATACATCGTGGCGCCCTTGCCGATGCGCCAGTTATCGATGTTGCCGCCGGTGTAGCTCGGCGGGATGGTGTCTACGACGTCCGCTTCTTTCGGTGCCAGTCCGATCGTGCCAAAATGCGGGCGAATGGGCAGTCTCACGCCCTTCAGCACGTCGTAGTTTCGTTTGGTCAGGCTGTGGTCGACCGGAACCCCGGGATAGTCGATCGTGTCATGCCTGACGCCAAACGGGTCAGTCTGCGGCACCCATTGGAAATTGTAGACCGCTTCGGCCCAGCTTTTGCCGCCGGCAACGTCGACCTCGTAGATGGTGACGACCTCGCGCTTGGTGCCGCCAAGGAGATCATTGTAGTGGAAGCCCCAATTGGCCGCCGCGTTGGAGCCATATGATTTGCCGCTGAACTTGGGATTGCCAGAGGGACGCGGCCCGCAATCGAGAATCCGCACCTCTAATATGTCGCCCGGCTCCGCGTTGCGGACATAGACCGGGCCCGGTCATGATGTGCACGCCCTGCCCCTCACCAGAGCCTTTCTTGTACTTGGCCGGGTCGGTAGGGCCGGCACCGCGGCGGTCGACGCCCTTCTTCTCTTTCGTCCAGAGATAGACGCTCTCTGCACCCTCGTCGCCGTCAACCATGCGCTCCAGGTCATCGCCCGCATGGTGGGTGAGCGACTCGATCGTGACGATGTCGCCGGAATTGACCTCGATGCGCGGCTTCAGCGATTTGCTGAAGTAGCCCAATGCACGGTCTCGGCGTTGGCCGGCAAATAATGATAGGCGCGTTGTGCAGGCAGCTTCGATGACGTGGCCTGCGCCAGTGCGGGGGTGACCAGCGAGATGCCACCGGCGCCCAGCGTGGCCAGACCGCTGGCCGCGAACAGGCCCCCTTCAGAAAGCCGCGTCGCTCGGCATTTAGATCTTGCTTCAACTTGTTGTAGTGAAGCTCGAAATGCGGACAGCTGATATCATCGCCTTTGCACATGAACAGTCCCCTTGTTTTTGTTGGAAGGAATGTGCGCGATTTTATGCATCACGCGCGCCATCGGCAATCCAGCCAGCCGGCCGCGAAATCAATGCATCGCGCTGTTGCGTAAATAAATACGGGTCAATTCAATGGCTTACGCTCACGCCGGCAAGACCGGCGAGCTTGAGCTCCGCCTGGTGAAAGGGTAAAGTCAAGAGATTGTTCGCATGCGCACAAATACTGTCGCCGGCGTCGCGCTAAAGTGAATCTCGGCGGGCGGGTCTTATGATGGACGTAACGCGCCCCGGAAAGGCCGCTGCAGTATGCAACAAGGACCCCCTTCTCTTATGGTTGCGGCTCTGCGATCGATCGACCATCTGCCCCTCGAACACCGCGACAAGGCGTGGCTCGACTGGTTTGAGGAGCTTTCGCTTTCCGTCTCTGTCGACGACCAGCCGATCCCGAGAGGCACCATGCACCTGCGGGCAGCGAACGCCACCACGCGCCTCGCCGACGTCTCTGGTACACCCCAGCGCATCGTGCCGATGCGCCGGGACCACGGGATTCTATTCGCTCTCATCGTTGCTGGGCGCGGGCGTCTTGTCGCCCCGCACCAGGCGTTCGATCTCGCTGACGGCGACATGATGGTGCTCGGCACGGCCGACGACTGGTCTATGACCTTTCGCAGTGACTTCCGCGCGTTCATACTTCAGGCGGCCGCCGGTCCACTGGAAGCACGGCTGGGCCGCAGCGGCATCCGCTTGCCGAAGGTGCTAGGCAGCACCGTCGTCGCTGCGGTTGCGAAATCCGCATTGCGAACGCTGGGCTCCAATCTCGAGACTTCCGGTGCGGCCGATCTGACAGCCGCCGAAGTGGCTTTGACGGAACTCGTGGCAAGCGCCCTGCTTGGCGAGGTACGTGAGCCCGCTGGCAGCCTGACCGGGGTGCAAGCGGCGCATTTCAGGCGCGTCGCGGCGACGATTGACGCCCGGCTGTCGGACCCGGATCTGGCCTTGGCCCTGATCGCGAGACTGGAAGGGCTTTCCATACGCTACGCGCAAAAACTGTTCGAGGGGCGCGGCGAAAGCTTCTCCGAATATGTGCGCCAGCAGCGCCTCGAACATTGCCGCATCGACCTGGCGGATCCCAACCATGCACATGAAAGCGTGGCCGCGATCGGACAGCGCTGGGGCTTTCGCGATCAATCGCATTTCAGCCGCACTTTCGGCGCGACGTTTGGAATGAGTCCCAGGCAGGTGAGGCGCGCTAGGTCGCAGACGGAGGAAGCTTATCCGCTGCGAGGCAAACCGGACGGCCGCAAGTCGGCGGCGGCGCGGCCGGCCCCGATGCTGCAGGCCGCTATGGATCGCCCACCAACGGCAAGAGCCCGCGAACGCAGGGACCATTGGCATTTGCCAGCAACAGCGGAGACCGTGCATTGGGGCTTTTTCAGCCGCTCGCTGCCGCCGGTGTTGCGCGTCGATCCGGGCGATTCAGTCACCGTTGAGACACTCACTCAGCACGCGGGCGACGACTGGCAGCGGATGGTGGCGGGTGACAGCGGGGCTGAAAGCGTGTTCGATTGGTCACCCGAACACAAGCGCGTCGACCGTCGCGGGGCCGGTCCGGCAAACGCTTCCATCTTGGGCGCGGCGCTGGCGAGGGGTTCGGCGTTCACATCATGACTGGCCCGATCTATGTGCGCGGCGCCGAGCCTGGCGACGTGCTCGAGATCGAGTTCGTCGAAATTCGGCCACGGCCGAGCGCTGCCTTTCCCGGCAAGGCCTTCGCATCGAACGTATCGGCGTGGTGGGGGTATCAGTATCACGACCTTCTGGACCGGGATGCCAAACGCGAAACGGTGACTATCTTCGAGATCGACATGCGGTGCCCGGCCGCAGCGCGGCCGCTGTACAGCTACGAATGGCAGCCGCAGACCGACCCCTTCGGCGTTGTCCACGCGACGATCGACTATCCTGGCATACCCGTCGACCACAGCAAGGTTTCGCATCGCGACTTGAGTGGTAGCGGCGTGCGCATACCGGCGCGCCTGCACTTCGGGTGCATCGCGGTGGCTCCGCGCGAGGCCGACCTGGTCGATTCCATCCCGCCGGGCTATTTCGGCGGCAATATCGACAATTGGAGGATCGGAGCCGGCGCGAAGCTTTATTTGCCCGTTGCGGTTCAGGGCGCACTGCTCTCGCTCGGCGATGGACATTTCGCGCAGTCGGACGGCGAGATCAATGGCACGGGTCTTGAGTGTTCGCTGACCGGCGACATCATCATCAAGCTGCATAAGGCGGGCGAAGGGTGCCCGGCTTTCCTGCGCGGTCTCAACTCGCCGCTCATCGAAACCGAGCACAGCTGGGTGATACAGAGTTTTAGCCATCCCAACTACCTCAGGGACCTCGGCAGCAACGCGCAGTCGGACGTCTACAAGACATCCACCATCGAGTTGGCGCTGCGCAACGCCTTTCGCCAGACGCGCCGATTCATCATGCAGACATACGATCTCACGGAGGACGAGGTGTTGAGCATCATGTCGCTTGCCGCCGACTTCGGCATTACGCAAGTCGCCGACGGAAATTTCGGCGTGCACGCCACGATCACCAAGGCCGTGTTCGGCGAGCGACAGCACAGCCAGCGCACCGCTCGCCCCTGACCACCCATGATCAGAGATCACGCAGCGGTTTCATTGATGGCGTGTGCCCTCACAACTCCGTGGCGTGCTCTTTTAGTGTCACCTCAAGCGCCTGGCTTAGCGGCACCGCCTTGGAGAATAGGAAGCCCTGAGCAGTTCTGCAGCCGAGCTTGTACAGAATTTGCCGGTCCGCCTCTGTTTCGACGCCCTCGGCCATGACATCGATCCCGAGCGCCCGACCAAGATCGATCACCGTTTTGACAAGCAGCCGGTCCTCCCGAGACTTGGCCAAGCCACGGATGAAGCCTTGATCTATTTTCACCTTGCGTATCCGACTGTCCTTGAGCGATGCCAACGTGGAAAAGCCGGTGCCGAAGTCATCGAGCGCGATGGAAATGCCGGCATGTGAAAGCCGTCCGAGCTTTTCATCCAGTCTTTCCGGGTCCACTGGAGATTCTTCGGTAATCTCAATTTCGAACATCGTTGTCGGGAGGTCTTTTGCCGCCAGACCATTCAGAACCATGTCGTCGATATCGCCGGCTTCCAATTCGCGCGGTGAAACATTCATTGCCACACGAACATCTCGACGGTCAGCTTTCACCAAGCCGTCGATAAGAGCGCAACAATCGGAGAATACCGTTTGCGTTAACAGTTGAAGCATTCCGGTTTCGCGTGCGGCTGTCATGATTTCGGGTGGAGAGATGGAACCATGGATCGGATGGGACCATCTCAGCAAGGCTTCAAAACCGATCACGGCCTCGGTATCGAGTCTTACGATGGGCTGGAACCAGGGTGCCACCCTTCTCGCCTCTATCGCCGAATGAAGGTCGCGTTCGATGGACTGGCGACGTTGCAATTCCCTGTCGAGTTCGGCATCGAACAGGCGAAATTCGTTCCTGCCACGACGCTTGGCCGTGTAAAGAGCGACATCCGCCCGCAGCAACATTTCCGTCAGCCCCGGCCTTTCAGCCAAGTATATTCCGATCGATGCACCGATCCGGACGGACGCGACTTTAGGATAGGGGCTGGCGACTCTGGCTATGATGTTGGATGCGAGGGTACTGGGAGAAAGCGAACTCCTGAGTGAGGGAAAAAACAGCACGAACTCATCGCCGCCGATACGGGCGAGCGTTGAGCCTGCCGGCGCTGACTGCTCTATGCGGCGGGCGATCATGATGAGCAGTTCATCACCGGTCCTGTGACCGTAGGTATCGTTGACAGATTTGAAGCCGTCCAGATCAATCAGCATTGCAACGAACGGGCCGTCCGTATTCTCGAGCTGATTGATCGCGTGTTCGAGGCCCCGTCTGTTGAGAAGGGCCGTTAGGTGGTCCTCCCTGGAATTGCGCTCCATTTCCGCCGCAAGCCGCTCCGCCTCATGTCTCAGGCGGCTTGCTTCGCGGAAGCGGGCTTGCCCTACAAACGAGCCTCGAACCAAGCCGCCCACGAAGAGCAGAACGGCAAAGGCCAGAATGTAATCTTCAAAGTTGCCTTTCGCGAACAGGCAACCCATCGCGATCACAAGCGGCGGCGTAATGAAGTTGATCGCGGCCGCGGCATATGAACTGCCGTATGTAACCGCACCAGCTGAGATGCCCGCCAGAATAATCAGATGCAGCGGCGCTTGCGGCGTTGTGTAGCCAACGGTAAGGACGGCAAGAAAGGACCAGGCAAACCCTGACAGAAGAGCAAGGATGCCAAACCAGCGAAGCCGCTGCGAAATCCCTGTTAAATCGCCCTGATCCCCCGTCTCGTTTAGCTGATAACGGGCGAGTCCGAGGCGGGCGGCATTTATCGCATTGATAACCAGGAACCAGATTGCGGCGGCAAAGCCCCCGCCAGAAAAGGCCTGCACCGTCAAAATCAGGCCTGATAGCATAGTGCTTATCGGCATCGATACGAAGAGACCGGCCTTCAGATCAGCAAGCTGATCTTGAAGGATTCTGGCCTCCAGCGCGTTTTCTTTCTTTAGGGCCATAGACCAGTCGGTTCGCTTCCCATGCCGATTCGCAACGTAAGCTTATGCAAGCCCACTGAAGGACGGGTTAACTACTCATTGTATCAGCCTTCTGCGAGGCCTTTGTATGAATCCTCCTCATTTGTGCGGTGATAGAGAACATGGATGGGCAGCATCCTGACGCTCGGGAATAACTTAAGGCGCGTCGCATGCATCCGTTCAAACGCGACGTGCTTAGGGGCTGCGCTGCCTACCTGTCAGCCGCAATCGTCGCCTGCAGCCATTGCGTGATGGCGTCGAAAGCGATCGGTCTGGTCGTATCGACGTCAAGCAGCGGTCCGCGCCGCAGCGGCTCGGCGCGCTTGGCCAGTTCGATCAGCTCGGGGATGTAGGCCGCGCCGGGATGGCCGGCGGGACGCTGGTCGAGCCTTGCGCGATAGCGCTCGGCCAGAACCTCGCCGGGCGCATGGCACCAGATCTCGGCGGTCTGCTCGACGCCGGCGCTGCGCAGGTGATCCTCGAGCACCTGGCGCGGTTGGAAGCCGAACCAGGCGTCGATGACAAATATGGCGCCCGCCGGGGCCTCGCCGACGACCGACCAGATGGCCTGGTAACTGGCGCGGCCGAGTATGCGGTTGAATTCGCGATCGCCGCCGCCGAGCACTTCGAGGAACGGGTTCTTGATCGTATCGAGCGCCAGCAATGGCCAACCCATGTGCGCGGCGATGCCGCGCGAGACCGTGCTTTTGCCGCTGGCGGGGATGCCGTTGACGAGCACGGCGCGCCTGGTGCGATCGAGCCGGGCGGTCGGCAAGGATACTGGCGGGGCTCCTGCAACTTCTGATTGTGCAACTGCCGGTTGCTCGGCGAGCGCTTGCAGACCGGCGCCGATGACCCCGGCGTCGTCACCCAGTTGCGCCGCTTCCACCGGGCATTGGTACCAGGGCGCTAGGGCAGGAGCCCTGGCAAGCGCCCGATGGGCCGCCAGGCCAAGTCCGCCGCCGAGCAGCACCAGGTCGGGGTCGAACATGGCCACGGTCGTGTCGATTGCCGCACGCAGCGGCCCGGCCCAGGCTTCCAATATACCGCGCGCCAAGGGATCGCCGCCCGCATCCCGGGCAAAAAGCTGATCGACCGAAACGTCCGGACCGAGGCCTGCCCGCGCGATGTGACGGCCAAGTGCGGTACCTGAGCTTGTGGTTTCAAAGCAGCCGCGCCGGCCGCAGACGCACGCTTCGCCTGATATGTCGACGGTGATATGGCCGAGCTGCCCCGCCGTCCCCTTGCCGCGGACGATCCGCCGATCCTGGACCACGGCACCGCCAATGCCGGTCCCGATCGTGAACATGACGATGCTTTCATGGCCTCTGGCGCCGCCGAGGGCCATTTCCGCGACCAGTGCCATGTTGCAGTCATTGTCGATCACCACGGGCTTGCCCGCCAGGCTTTCCAGTCGTTGCGCAGGGGAGACCGAGGCGAGGTTGACATAGCCCCCTGACAAGACCGCGCCAAGCCGCGCATCGACGCGGCCGGGGACGCCGATGCCGATGGCCGCAACTTCGGGACAATCGAGCCGGCGTACCATTTCGGCGATCCGGGAGAGCACGAGTTCGGGGTCCGGCGCGCTTTTCTCGGAAATGCGCTCGAGGATTTCGCCCGTGCCGGAAACACGGGCAGCGCGCAGATTGGTGCCGCCGATATCGATTCCTATGGCCATCGAACCAGAGCCTGTTCCATTTCGACTAAATCGAAATGGGGCTCTATCTTGCTGTTTGACCATGATCTTCTCCGAAAACCGGTCCATGACGTCCCGTGCGTGCCTGGTGTGAACGTCGGGTAGCTACAGCGCCGCGCATCCTGGTGCGCACAGGACGCTATAGTACTTTGATTTGCGCATGATCCTTTTCGAAGATCGACTACGATTTTGCATCGCGGACCTTCGGTTCGGAGTCATCGTGCTAAGCGGCTTTCTGCCGGTAATTTCCGATCACCGCCTGAAGCTCGCGCAATCTCGACACCGCGATAGTCCTGAGCCTTTCACGCTGAATGTCACGGTCGAGCGAGATGCAGTCCTTCCACAGCGACCGGCCGGCGATGACGCCTGACGCGCCGTTCCTCATCGCGATCTCGACCTGGCCCAGGAAGGTTGCGTGGTTGACGCCGGCGGAGAGGACCGCCCAAGGCACCTCGCCAGCCATGCTGCTGATCCTGGCGCAGGCTTCCGGCGTTCCGGGATAAGGAAGCTTGAGCACCTTTGCCCCGCATTCCAGCGAAATACGGGTGCCCTCTTCGACGAGCCAGGGGATCTTGGCCGTATACTCTTCAAGGCTTTCCGCTTCGAGCTGATAGGTCAGGAACTCGACGACGAGCAGGAGGTCCTCTTGCGCGAAATCGGCGATGCATTGGCGCAGAATGGCGACATTGTGCTCGTTCGCCTCAGGCCTGTCGGGCCTGAGATAGACCATGATCTTGCCGCCGGTGCCGCCGAGCTCGCGCACGCGGCGCGCGCCGATGCCGGGAACGAGACGCGACAGGCGGTAGCCGGCAGGCGAGACGTCGAAGCCCGAAGCGTCGAGGCCGATGAGCAGAGCCGTATCGCGGCTCAGCACCCCGTCATCGACAACCCGCGGCACCGCGCAGAGCGGGTCGAGCAGCACGCAGGATGCCTGGCTGGCGAGGTATCGCGTGATGTCCGACTTGGTGTCGCCCAGCATGTCGTTGGTGATCTTGGCCTGTTCTTCAGGGTCCGACGCAAGCAAGCTTCGCATGCCGCCGCGCTGGTCACAGGCGATGGCCATCATCGACCCGTCCTTGCCGCATATCTGCTGGTAGCCGCGCAACTCTGCGGTCGTCATCTTTGTCATGGGTCTTCTGTCCGATGTTGGCGCCCATTCACCGGGGCGCAGATCAGTGGAAACAAGAAAGGTTCAGTTTTACCTGCCTCCCGACAGGAGGTTTTGCCGCTTTGCTGCGCTATCGGACCGAGAAATTCGGCCTTGGCCGCAATCTGCCGTGGAAACCAGCCCACGTTGCGAGTCAGCCGGATTTGCGCGATAACTCCCATCGGTCGATGGGTCTGTAACACATTGCTGAAAGGAATTGCAAGCTGTCTGCACCTCCCGCACAAGATGCAGCCGCATCGCGGACGATGCTGCATACGGTCGCCAAACTGCACTATGAGGCGGACATGTCGCAGGTCGATATCGCGCGGCGGCTTGGCGTCTCCACCGCGACCATATCGCGCCTCCTGCAGCGGGCGAGAGCGGAGGGCATCGTGCGGATCGAGGTTCTCGATCTTGCAACCCTCGAAGGCATCACCACGCAACTGGTCGAGGCACTCGGGCTGCGTGACGCGGCGGTCATCGAAACGCCGTCAGCCGGTGCGCTGGCGGCGCTCGCTGCGCCGCTCGGCGCCTTGCTCAAGCAAGCGGGACTGACGGCCGGCAAGGTTGTCGCCATCGGCTGGGGGCGAGCCATTCGCGAGGTGATCCAGGCAGGCCTGCCGCGCATTCCTGGCGTTCTTACCGTCGCTGCCACCGGCGGCATGCAGCAGCAGGCGGCGCATTTTCAGATCAACGAGTTTGTGCGGCTGGCCGCAGAAGAGTTGGGCGGGACGCCGCATTTCATCCATGCGCCCTATCTGCCGTCGTCCGAATTGCGTAAGGTCTTCCTCGGCGATGCGGCCATCCGCGACAGCGTCGCGCTTTGGGACCGGACCGACGTTGCGATCGTCGGCATCGGCCTGCCCCATGCCATCAATCCGCCCGAAGCGAGCGCGGCCACGCTGAGCGAACAGGCCCTGTTTCATGCGGCGGGAGACGTCATCCGCCACTACTTCGACGCCGAAGGGACACACATCCCGTGGGAGGGGGAGGGCCGGATGATCGCAATGTCGCCGGCCCAGCTTCGAGCCGTCCCGCTGGTGATCGGCGTTGCCGCCTCGCCGGAGAAGGCGAAGGCGATCATAGGTGCCGTCCGCGCCAGGCTCATCAATGCTCTGGTAACGGACACGAAGTCGGCCCAGGCCATTATCGAGGCTCTCTTGCCCCGATAATGCTGGGCACGCCGATACGTGACATCGGCACAGCTGATCGATTCCAGACCGATCGACACCCAACCCGCAGCCGCGAAATCATCGCCGCGAAATCATCAGTTGTGTCGTCAAGGCGTTGGGGCAATAGTCTGCGGGAGGGGCTCTGCGGAGCAGACAGATGGTGTCCGGTTTGAAAGCGTTTCGACCCCGGAAATGTGCGGTTGCAATTTCTTTCAGCAAAGTGTTACAACATTGCAGCTAGGCAAGCATGCGCGCCGAGCGGCGCAGTTTCCTGCACCTTGCGGAGGCTCGTAACGGGACTGCGCATCAGGCTGGTCGGTTTCGACGGTCGATTTAATGACTGGGGCGCTTGGGAGGAGGCTGCCCCATAACAGCAAGCAGGCGAAACCCGCTTCTCGCCGCCAGCACTTCACAGAGCCGGGACGACTCGCAACGGCAAAATCTGCCAACATTAGGAGGAGGATGTTATGAAGAAGATTGTTGCCGCTCTGGCGGCTCTCGCCATCTGCGCAGCGGCGCTGGTCACGCCCGCATTGGCGCAGGACAAAAAATACACCATTGCGCTCATTCCGGGTCTTACTACCGACGGCTTTTACATCACCATGCGCAAGGGAGCCCAGGCGGCAGCCGATGCCCTTGGTGTGACCCTGGTTTTCCAGGGCGCCCCGGATTTCAATCCGGTAACGCAAGTCCCCGTGCTTGACGCGGTCATCGCCAAGAAGCCGGATGCCATCCTGATCGCGCCGACCGACAAGGTTCAATTGGTCGAACCCCTGCGCAAGGCCCATGACGCCGGCATTCCGGTGATCACCGTCGACACCTTCATCGGCAGCGGCGTCTACCAGACCGGCGCCGGCGAGGCGGATTTCCCACTGTCCTATATTGCCTCCGACAACATTCTGGGCGGCGAGATCGCCGCGCGGGCATTGGCCAAGGCCATAGGCGACAAGGGCAAGGTCTACGTTTCGAACGTCAAGCCCGGCATTTCGACCACCGACCAGCGTGAAGAGGGCTTCAAGAAGGAGATGGCGGCCAACCATCCCGGCATCACCGTTCTCGAAACCCAGTTCAACGACAATGACGCCAATAAGGCCGCCTCGCAGCTGCAGGCTGTGTTCGCGCGCAATCCCGATCTCGTCGGGGTGTTCGGCGCAAACCTGTTCTCGGCGCTTGGCGCGGCGAATGGCGTCCAGCAGGCCGGGCAGACCGGCACCGTCAAGGTCGTGGCGTTCGACGCGCCGACCAGCATTGCCGACAACATCAACTCTGGCCTTGTCGACGTCGCGATTGCCCAGCATCCCGCGGAAATCGGCTATTTCGGCGTCGTGTCGGCCTATGCCCATCTGACCGGCCAGTCGATCCCGGTTGCGATCGGCACCGGCTTTACGATCATGGACAAGGCCAACATCGCCGACCCGAACATCTCGAAATACCTCTATTCCGAATAAGTCCAGCCAGTCTCCTTCCGGCCTGCCGGAAGGAGACCTGCGCCGGGTCGCTTTGACCCTGTTTGTCGGAGGCCGCTCTGCGGATCGGAACCATCCATGACTTCAACATCACCAACCGAAACGCATGTCGCTCCTCAGGCGGATCACGGTGATCCGGCCAGGAGCTGGCTCGCACGCATCGCCGAAGGGCGCGCCTGGCTGTTCCTTGCGGGCCTGATCATCTGTTTCGAGGTCTGGTCGAGGCTCTCCTTCGGCGCGACCTTCGTGCTCAACCCGTTCAACGTGCAGTCCATTGCGATATTCGCCGTGGCGCCGTTGCTGCTGGCGACCGGGCAGACCTTCGTCATCATTTCGGGAGGCATCGACCTCTCGCTGGGTTTCATCATGGGTCTCGCGGCCGTCGTCGCCGCCCACGCTACGAATATGGCTGGCGTCGCCATGCCGGTGCCTCTGGCCATGATGTTGGGCATTCTGGCGGCCGTGATCGTCGCCGGCGTGCCTGGCGTCATCAATGGCTTGCTGATCTCGCGCCTCAGAATTCCCCCTTTTATCGGCACGCTTGGCATGTTTGGCGTGGCGCGCGGCGCTGCGTTCCTGCTGGCCGGCGGCACGACGGTGCCGGTCCAGAATTCCTGGTTCGCGCTGCTTGGCAACGGCAGGTTCTACGGGGTGCCTTATCTCGTCATCATTGCCGCCGTCTTTGTCGTGGTGATGCACTACATCCTGAGCCAGACCCGGTTCGGCCAGCATAACTACGCCATCGGCGCCAATGTGCAGGCGGCGCGCCGCGCCGGCATCGACATCAGGGGCCACATCCTGCGCCTCTACGTGCTTTCGGCGATGTGCGCCGGCCTCGGGGGCGCGCTCTATGCAGCGCGCTTCACCGCGGGCGCCGCCCAGGCCGGCGAGCCCTTGCTGCTGGACAGCGTGGCAGCCGTGGTAATCGGCGGCGCCAGCCTGTTCGGTGGCTCAGGCACCATCTTCGGGACGGTCGCCGGCGCCTTGGTCATCGCGGTCATTCAATACGGGCTGGTTTTCGTCAATGTCGAGCCGTTCTGGCAGTTCATCGCCGTCGGCCTCGTCATCATTATCTCCGTCCTTATCGACCAGGCGCAGCGCCGGTTCAGTGGAGCTCGCCAGGATGAATAGTTCCGAACCAACCACCCCCCTTCTCGAAGTCCGACACCTTTCCAAGCATTTCGGTGCGGTGCAGGCGCTGAACGATTTCTCCATGGCCGTGCGGCCGGGCGAAGTGGTGGCGCTGGCCGGCGACAACGGCGCCGGCAAGACGACGCTGATCAAGGCGATATCGGGCGTCTTTCAGCCGACCGGCGGTGAAATTCTGCTGAGGGGGCAGCCGGTCACCTTCGCGACGCCGCAGGAGGCGCGCGAAAAAGGCATCGAGACCATTTACCAGGATCTCGCTCTCGCCGACAATTTATCCATCGGCGCCAATATCTTCCTCGGCCGTGAACCCATGCGCAAGGCTTTCGGTTTCTTGCCGGTGCTCGACCGCAAGGCGATGGCCGTCGCCGCCAAGCAGACGATGGGGCGGCTGGACTTCCATGTCAGCCGGCTCGACGCCCCGGTCAGCAATTTCTCCGGCGGTCAACGGCAGGCCGTTGCCATCGGCCGGGCCGTCTACTGGGATGCGCAGATCCTGATCATGGACGAACCGACCGCGGCCCTCGGGGTGCCGGAGCAGCGCAAGGTCATCTCGCTCATCCACCAGCTCAAGGCGCAAGGCCGGGGAGTGATCTTCATCTCGCACAATCTGCAGGACATTTTCGCCGTTTCCGACCGTATCGTCGTGCTGCGCCGCGGCATCCAGGCCGGCGAGCGCAAGATTTCGGAGACTAATCATGACGAAGTCGTCAAGCTCATGGTTGGCGGCTAATGCATGTCGCCCAAAAGCTTGCCCTCGGGCTTGACCGAGGGTGCGCAGCGGTTTTGGGACAACGACATGCATAAAAACAAGAACCTAAAGCGTGTCGCATGAAAACCCTTCAGACGCGACGCGCTTTAGGCCGATACTTTCGATTGCTGAAGCAATGCACGTCCCGAGGGAATGAGCTTCCCGAGTGGCGAGCCGGCCAAGCCGGCAATTCTCCGGCGAGAAGCGACTGCGGCAGGATCGCCGGCACGGCTACCGCGCCAAGCTGCTCAGCATCTCAATGCGCCCGCCCGATTTCCGGCGAAACATGCTCGCCCCAACGATGACAAAATGCCATCCAGATACGCTCGGCGCGGCGGAAAGAAGCAGGTCGGCGAGCAGAGTCGACATTGCCTGAGGATGTCACTATATAGCGGCGGCTTTGGCCGCGTATCCTAGGGTTGCGCAGCGAATGGCGCCGCAAACGTGCCGCGTAATGTGATACCTATTGTCATACAAATTGACTGGTTTGCCGGAAAATAACAAGTAGAAACAATGGCGCGATCCGGGACCTGATCCCAGCCAACGGTGCCAGTCTGCTCAGGAAAATAGAATCTCCTTCAGAATTAGAATGTGCTCCTTGAACCTTCGATTTCCGTCAGCCCTGTGGAGCTTGGGCAAGATCGGCTTGCCGGGTGACGGCGACTCGGTTGGAATAGGAGCGTGCATCTTTTCGGGGATGCCGGCGTTTATGATTACCAACCGGCGCAGCCGCCAGGGAACAGCAGCATGAGCGAACACGCGATCGAGTTCTTGCAGGAGTGGATCGGCGAAAAGGTCCACTGCCAGTCCTCGCTGGACAGGATCGAGGAGCAGGCCGAGACCCTCGCCAAGGAATGCGCGGCGAAGGCTGCTGAGGCCGGCATACCGCTGGAGGATATCCAGGAAGAGGTCGGCGACATTCAGGAACTTATCGCGTCGAGGCTGGAAGAGGCGGCTGAGGCCGACCAGGACGAAAAGAATTCGGACAGGCCTGCCGAGTGACCTGCCGACCGACCCCGGCAAAAGGCGTCTATTCACCTGTGCGATGCGTGACACGCCACACAGTTCTACTTTCTCTGCCTAGCCCCGAATTTGCTCTTGAGCCATGCCTTTGGCAGCGCCGGCACGAAATTGCCGTCGCGCCCGGTCATGTCGTCATTGGCGGCCAGCGCATTGAGGATAGCTTCCTCCACACTCCCGATCACGGCGTCGAAGAACGGGTCGATGTCGGTATCCGGGATAAAGTCGGCGCTGGCGATGCGGCCTGACGGCGCCATCGCCGCCTCGCGGTTGGCGGTCGAAAAGGCCAGGAAAATATCGCCCGAGCTGTGATAGCCGAAGCCGCCGGTCATGGCGACGCCGAGCGGCACCCGGCGTGCCAAGCGCTTCATCTGATGCGGCAGCAACGGCGCATCGGTGGCGACGATCCCGATGATCGAGCCCTTCTCGGCGCGCGGCGTGCTTTCGTGGATCGCCGGTGCCACGAGATCGGGCCCGGCGCGCAGGCCGCGAATGGTAAAATTGCTCCGCGTGCCGAAATTCGCCTGCACGAACGCGCCGACCGTGTAGCGCCGGCCGTACCATTCGACGAGGCGCGATGCCGTGCCGGAGCCTGCCTTGAAACCGAAGGCGATCATGCCGGTGCCGCCGCCGACGCTGCCTTCCTCGATCGATCCGCTGGTCGCGCCATCGAGGGCCGCGGCGACATGCTCAAACCCGAGATGGTGGCCATTGATGTCGTTCAGGAAGCCGTCATAGGTCTCCGCCGCCACCGGCAGGCCCCAGCCGCTGTCGAGCGCGGCCGGCAGCACGCGCTGCATCCAGCGCAGCGTGCCGTCGCGTGAAACGCCGCAGGAATGCGTGTTGGTGATGGTGATCGGAAAATTGAAGGCACCGGTTTCCTCGATGATGTGCGAGCCGGTCAATTCGCCATTGCCGTTCTGGCCGAAAATGCCGGCAAACACCGGCGTGGCCAGTTCGGCGCGCGGTCTGGGCAGGATGGCGGTCACGCCGGTGCGCACCGGCCCCTCGCCGACCACCAGCGCACCTTCGCCCGAAATCAGCGTCGAATAACCGACCGCAACGCCAGCCACATCGGTGATGGCGTTGAACGGTCCGGGCGTTCCGTCAAAACGAATGCCGAAGGCTCGCGCACGCGGCCTGCCGGAAGGCGTCGTCTGGTGATGTGGATTGCCGGAAATCATCGGCACTCAAAACAGCGAGCCTTGGCTGCCAGGCTCCTTGGCTTTGGCGGCCGGCTTTGCAACAGTTTTCGGCCGTGCCGCGCCGCTGGTCGCAACCGCATCGGCGGTTCCGTCGGCGAACTCCAGCGAAAGTGCCATCCCCGGCGCCACTTCCGCCGCTTGATTGATCACTGCGCCGTCGGCATCTTTCACCAGGGCGAAGCCGCGCGCCAGCACCGCCTTGTGCGACAGCGTCGCCAGCAGCCGGTCGGCCTGGGTCAGTTTCCCGCGCAAACGCTCGAGCCGCACCGAAATCACCCGGTCCTGCCGCCGCGACAGCGCCGTCAGGGCATCTGCCTGCAATTTCTGCCGCCTTGCGAGCGGCGCCGGCGACAGCCGCGCCGCGGTGCGCGAAAACCGCGTTCGCCGCTCGCGCACGATGGCGAAGAACGCCGCTTGCGCGCGGCCAAGGTCGCGGCCGGCCAGTGTGCGGGCCTCGTTCATGCGTCGCGACAGGGTGGCCGGCGTCAGCCGCTGCGCCTGAAGCCTGGCTCGCTTGCGCTGGACGCTGACGGACAGCGCTCGGCCAAGCCGGCTCGTCGCCTCGTCGAAACGCCGGCGCGGCAATGCCAGCAACTGGTCGGGCGAGGGCAGCGCCCGGGTGGCGGCACGCACCGCCTGGCGCTTGCGCTCGAAATTGCGCGACACCGCGGCCTTGAGCCGCGCACCAAGGCCGGCAAGCGTCACTTCGAGGTCGGCGCGTACGGGCACGGCGATTTCGGCGGCACCCGTCGGTGTCGGCGCCCGCACATCCGCCGCCAAGTCGATCAGCGTCCAGTCCGTTTCATGGCCGACGGCGGAAATCACCGGAATGCGCGAGGCGGCGACGGCGCGGGCCAGCGCCTCGTCATTGAACCCCCAAAGATCCTCGAGGCTGCCGCCGCCGCGCGCCACGATCAGCAGGTCGGGCTGCGGGATGACGCCATCCTGCGCCAGTCCGTTGAAGCCGTTGACGGCGGCGGTCACTTCGGCGCCGGCCGTTTCGCCCTGCACTCGCACCGGCCAGACCAGCACATGCAGCGGAAACCGGTCCTTGATCCGGTGGATGATGTCGCGAATGACAGAGCCTGTCGGCGAGGTGACGACGCCGATGACGCGCGGCATGAACGGCAGCAAGCGCTTGCGGCCGGCATCGAACAGGCCTTCGGACTGCAGCCGGCGCTTGCGCTCTTCCAGCAGTGCCATCAGCGCCCCGGCGCCGGCGGGCTCCAGATTGTCGATGACGATCTGGTAGGTGGATTTTCCGGGATAGGTGGTGAGCCGGCCGGTGGCGATCACCTCCATGCCTTCTTCCGGGCGGAACTTCAGCCGGCCCATCGTGGTCTTCCAGACCACGGCGTCGAGCCGTGCGCGGTCGTCCTTGAGGCAGAAATAGGCATGGCCCGAGGAATGCGGTCCGCGATAGCCTGATATTTCGCCGCGCACCCGCACATTGCCGAAGACGTCCTCGACCGTGCGCTTCAGCGCGCCGGAAATCTCGCTGACCGTGTATTCGGTGGCGTTGGTACGTGATTCGGATGCAGCGTCGCTCATTGGCCGATTGGGGGGCGGTTGTTGGCCGGCGTCAAGGCCGTCGCTCGTAGCCGATGTCATAACTCGATCTTAACCCGATCTGATGACTGTGCGGAAAAGAGAGTGGCCAGGACGCATGAGCCGTCGTCTTCAACGCAGCCCATTAACGTTCCAGGTCACGCTGACGGTGATGGCGCTTGCCATTTTCGCGCTTGCCATGGTCGTCGGCTTTGGCTTTTACGCCACTGTGCAGGCGGATAGCGTCTCCCTCGAGCGGCAGAAAATCCTTTTCGCCAACGGCATGCGGGACCGGATGGCGGCGGTGGATCGCGAGCAGGAAAGCATCGCAGTCTGGGACGATTCCGTCATCAATGCCAAGGCCGGCAACGTGGACTGGATGATCGATAACATCAGCGTCTGGATGTATTCCTACTATGGGCATGATCGGGTCTATGTACTGGATGCCGCCGATCGTCCGGTCCATGCGATGCGTGATGGAAACGTGCTGGCGCCGGCGCGTTACAGCGAGGATGAACCGGTTCTGTTGCCCACGGTCGAAAGGGTGCGCCGGTTGATCCGCGAGCCGGCGAAAGAAGACCTGGCCGGCGGTCCGGTCAAATTGGCCGCAGGGGATCTGGTGGAGCTTGACGGAAAACCTGCCATCCTCAGCATCATGCCGCTGGTGCCGAGTTCCGACCGCGTCATCCAGACGCCTGGCAGCGAATACCTTCATATCTCGGTGGACTTCATCACCGACGCGCTGCTGGCCAAGATCGCCGGGCAATATCTGTTGGCGGGCGCCCGCCTGCTGCCGTTGTCGCAGCCGGTCGGCGGGGCTGCCATTCCGCTGGTCGACTCACACGGCGTCATCCTGGCTTATGCCGGCTGGGATCAGGAGCGGCCCGGCAGCGCGCTTGTGCGCGAGGCAGGGCCGGCCCTGATCGGTGGCGCGCTGCTCGCGGCAGGTGTCCTGGCATTCCTGCTGCGCCGCCTCCGCCGTGCATCGTCGGCGCTGCAGACCAGTCAGGCCGAGGCGCAGTATCTCGCCTTCCACGACACGCTCACCGGCCTTCCCAACCGGGCGCTGTTCGAGGACCGGCTCCGGCGCGCTTTGCTCACGGCCAGTCACGAAACAGCCAAAGTGGCGCTTCTTTATCTCGACCTCGACCGTTTCAAGCATGTCAACGACACGCTTGGCCATCCTGCCGGCGACGAGCTTGTCCGCCAGACCGCCGCGAGGCTCCAGCAGGCAATCCGGGAGGTCGACACGGTGGCACGGCTCGGCGGTGATGAGTTCGCCATGATCCTGATTGATGTTGACGACATCCGAGGCGCCGAGGATGTTTCGGAGGGTCTGCTTCAAAAGCTGCAGGAGCCGTTCAAGCTG
This sequence comes from Mesorhizobium sp. WSM4837, assembly GCF_055811435.1. Classification (NCBI taxonomy): domain Bacteria; kingdom Pseudomonadati; phylum Pseudomonadota; class Alphaproteobacteria; order Hyphomicrobiales; family Phyllobacteriaceae; genus Mesorhizobium; species Mesorhizobium sp. WSM4837. The sequence continues at coordinate 14,098 of NZ_JBVVQE010000041.1, read as the reverse complement.
GCCGACGACCAGGTTTTTGTCAGCGCCAGCATCGGCATAGCATTGTCGACCGGTCCGGATGCCGATGCGGACGACTTGCTGCGCAAGGCCGATATCGCGCTTTATGAAGCCAAGAAGAACGGCCGCGGCCGCTACCAGGTCTTTGCCGGCGACATGGACGACCTGCTGTTGCGCAAGCGCCAGGTTGAGAGCGAGCTTCGCCATGCCCTGAATGGCGGAACCGGGATCAAGCTGGCGTATCAGCCGATCTTTGCGGCGGACGGCAGCACGATCCTCGGTGCCGAGGCGCTGATCCGCTGGGGACATGAGGTCCACGGTGGCTTGCCGCCGGCACAATTCATCGCCATCGCCGAAGAACGTGGCATGATCGGCCAGCTTGGCAAATGGGTGCTGCAAGAGGCTTGCCGCTTCGCTGTCGGCACCGAATTGCCTTGGGTGGCCGTCAACGTGTCGCCGCTGCAACTGCGCGACGCCGGTTTCGCCGAGCAGCTTGCGGCGGTTCTCGCCGAGACCGGATTGGCGCCAGGGCGCCTGCAGCTCGAGATCACCGAGGGCGTGCTGTTGGACAACAACGATACGACCAGGACGGCTCTGGCTGCCTTGCGCCGGTCGGGGATCGCCATAGTGCTCGACGATTTCGGCACCGGCTATTCGTCGCTGAACTATCTGCGCCGCCACGCTATCGACAAGCTCAAGATCGACCGCTCCTTCGTGAACCTCCTCGGCCGCGACGAGAGTTCAGCGGCGATCGTCAGGGCGCTTGTCGATCTTGCCGACGCTCTTAACGTCGGCGTCACCGCGGAAGGCGTGGAGACCGAGGAGCAAAAGGCGCTGCTCGTCGCCATGGGCTGCCGAGAGTTTCAGGGCCATCTGCTGTCGCTGCCGCTGGAGCCGGCGCAATTGCTGCGGCTGGCCGGCCTTTTGCCTGGCAAGGACAGCACGCCGGCAGCAGTTTCCGCCTGATCCTTACCAGCCCGGCACGATCTGGTTCGGCTTGCCCCGCTTCATCTTCGAAAAGGCTGCGAAGTCGAAGCTTCCCGTCTCTTCGCCGAGCGGCACGGAAATATTGTCGAGGCTTTCCGAAATGTGACGGGCCAGCGCGTCGACGATCTCCGGCCGCGACGTCTGGCCGCGCATGATGCCGATGCGGCAATCGGGCAGGGCGCCGAATCCGTCGGCGTCGCCCAGCACCCGCATGCCGGGGCGCAGCGCGCATTCCGGCAGCACCGATATCGCCAGGCCGGAAAGCACCGCGGCGGTGATGACGGTCGCCGAGAAGCTGGTGAACAGGATGCGGTAGTCGCGGTTCTGCCGGTCGAGCACGTCGACCGCGGCCCGCCGCCAGATGCAGTTCGGCCGGCCGAAGGCCATCGGCAGAACGTCCTGTTCATGCGTCGCATGGTTGGCCGAAGTCACCCACAGCAGCGGTTCGCGCCGCACCACTTCCGACTGGCCGTGCGCGTCACTATGCGTCACCAGTGCCAGATCGAGATTGCCACGCTTGATATGCTCGACCAGCCCCGGCGTCGGCTCGCAGATCACGGTCAGTTCGACACGTGGGTTGGAACGGGCGAAGCGGGCCATGATCTCGGGCAGGAAGCGATCGGCATAGTCGTCCGGCGTGCCGATTCGGATCGTGCCTTCGAGCCGCCGGTCGTCGAAGGCGGCCAGCGTTTCCCGATTGAGGAACAGCAACCGTCTTGCGTAGGAGAGCAGCCTGTCGCCTTCCTCGGTCAGCCTGTTGGTGCGCCCGTCCTTTTCGAACAGCGGCTTGCCGATCCGCTCCTCCAGCCGGCGCATCTGCATGGACACCGCCGACTGGGTCCGATGCACCGCTTCCGCCGCGCGGGTGAAGCTGCCGGTGTCGACGATCGAGACGAAGGTCTGCAATTGATCGAGATCGAGTGGCGCTTTCATCGGTCCCATCCATCACTAGTGTTGATGTTAAAGATTAGAAACATTCGTTGGATTAATCAATCGAACGATGGCAAATTTACGACTGTCCACATGACAGCATGTGAATCGGGACCGGAACGGCCGCTGTTGCCAGCGCCGATCGCGCGTCCTCGTCCGTTCGAATGAAGGAGACTGACATGGCTACGTTTGATTTCGCCACCGAGACTTCGCGCATCACGTCGCGTCCGGCTATTGCGACGCGCGTGGTCAACACCATCTCCAGCGTCTATCGCGCCTGGAAAAACCGCCGCGCCTTCTATCGCCTTGGCGAGATGTCGGACGCCGAACTTGCCGACATCGGCTTGACGCGAGCCGATCTCCACGTCGCCATCGACGTGCCGTTTGGCCGCGATCCAACCGAGAGGCTTCGCATTATCGCAGCCGATCGCACAGACACGATCGAGGATATTGCCCGCAAAGTGACCTGATCGATGGTTGCGTGCCCTTAGGGCGCGCGGTGCTTGGATTTCGCAGGCTCCCACTCCCTGCCGGTTTCCCCGCCGGCCCGCCTGCGCACTGCCCGGTCCTCCCAAGGATCGGGCATTTTTCTTTTTGAAATCAGCCGAAGGCCAGCTTCACGCTACCGCCGGTCCATGCCTCGCTTGAACTGATCGAAGATCGACTCCATGCCCTTCTGGTAGTCGTCACGCTGCTGCGCACCTGCCTCGAACATCTTGCCGAACAAATCGTCGAACGGATTGCGTGGCCTGCCGCTCGGATTGGTCTGCGGCTGCGGCGTTTCGCGCTGCTGCGGCGCCTGACGCGGCTGCGGCTGCTGCGCGCCGCCGCCGAACATGTCCTGCAGCACCTTGCCGAGCGGATTGTCGCCGTAGGGATTGGGCGCCTGCCGCGGCTGACCCTGCGGCTGCTGCGCACCACCGAACATGTCCTGCAGCACCTTGCCGAACGGATTGTCCATCGGGCCGGGCTGCGGCGCCTGGCGCTGTTGCGGTGCCGGTGCGCCGCCACCGGCCTGCCGCATCATCTGCTCGATGATCTCGCCGAGCGGATTGCTGCCGCCGCCGAATCCGCCTGCTGCCTGCATCTGATTTGTGGTCTGCTTGAACAGGCCACCCATCATCATCGAAGCCACGACCGGCAACATCTGCTGCAAGATCTGCTGGCTGACGCCGCTCGCCTGCGCTGCCTGGCTGGCAACGGCGCGGGACAGGTCTTTCGAGCCGAACAGATGGCCAAGAATGCCGTTGCCTTCATCGACGCCCTGCGGCGAGAAGGCCCGGCCTGCGTCCTCGAAATATTTGGCGTGCTGGCCGCTGGCCATTGCCGTCATGAACGCGCCGAGCCCGTACGGGTCGGAGGTGCTGCGCTTCAGCCCCTGTGAAAAGGCCGGCAGCAGCGCCTCGACCGCCGATTGCGCTTGCTGCTGCGAAAGGCCGAACTGTTGGGCCAGGGCCTGCATGCCGTTACCGTTCTGCGCCTGCGCCAGAATGTCGAACAAGGAAGCCATTGGTTTTCTCCTCGGGAAAATCCTCGTAGAAGAGCCTACCGCATCGGCCCGAAAATCGGAATCGATTTCGGAAAGCGCGTTTCCCGAGCTGTCAGCCAAGCCGATAGCAAACGGCTAATACGCATACTCCATGAACACCGGCTCGATCGAGCCGCCCCAGCGCGTATGATAGGCGGAGAGCAGTTCCTCGGCGCTGGTGGTGCCGCGCGCGACGACTTCGTCCAGCGTGCTGAGGAACGACGTTTCGTCGTAGCCGTCGCGGTTCTTGCGGCCGCGGTTCTTCAGCCCCATGCGCGAGATGACGAGCACGTGGCGGGCGATCTCGCGCAGTGTCGTATTGCGGAACGGCGCCGAAATGCCCTGTTCCGGCACGGCGTTGCGCATCGCCAGCACCTCTTCATAGCTCCAGCTTGAGGTCAGCGCCTCGGCCGCGTCGAGCGCCGCCGCGTCGTAGAGCAGCCCGACCCAAAAAGCCGGCAGCGCGCAGATGCGCCGCCATGGTCCGCCATCGGCGCCGCGCATTTCAAGGAAACGCTTCAGTCGCACGTCGGGGAACAGCGTCGACAAATGGTTCGCCCAATCGCCCATCGTCGGCAGCCCGTCAGAAATCTCGTTGCGGGCCGCACCTGCCATGAACTGGCGGAAGGAGACGTGCGTCATGTCGTGGTAGTGGCCGTCGCGGATGACGAAGTACATCGGCACGTCGAGCGCCCATTCGACATAGTCGGCGAAGCCGAAATCGGGCGAGAAGCAGAAGTCGAGCAGCCCCGAGCGCTGGTTGTCGGTGTCGCGCCAGATGTCGCCGCGCCAGCTCTGAAATCCGTTGGGCCGGCCCTCAGTGAACGGCGAGTTGGCGAACAGCGCCGTCGACAGCGGCTGCAGCTTCAGCGACACCTGCATCTTGCGGCGCATGTCGGCCTCGCTCTCGAAGTCGAGATTCACCTGGATGGTGCAGGTGCGGTACATCATGTCGAGGCCCTTGGTGCCGACCTTGGGCATGTAGCGCGTCATGATCTCATAGCGCGACTTTGGCATTTTTGGCGTCTCGGCCAGCGACCATTTCGGGCTGCCGCCGAGCCCGAGGAAGCGGATGCCCATCGGCTCGGCGATCTCGCGCACCTGCGCCAGATGCGCATTGCCCTCGCGGCAGGTCTGGTGGATCGTTTCCAGCGGCGCGCCGGACAGTTCGAATTGGCCGCCGGGCTCCAGCGAAATCGCCCCCCGGCCGGTCGGCTCGACCAGGCCGATGATGCGGCCGGCATCCATGATCGGATCCCAGCCGAGTTTTTCCTGCATGCCCTCAAGAATGGCGCGGATACCGTGCTCGCCGCCATAGGGCACCGGCGCATTGCCGTCGACATAGAATGGGAATTTCTCGTGTTCGGTGCCGATGCGCCATTTGTCGCGCGGCTTGTTGCCTTCAGCCAGGTGCTCGACAAGCTCGTCGACGCCTTCGATCGGCCGGAAATCGGTTGTGTCGCGCGCCATTACAAGTCCTCTAGCACATGACCCCGAAAATCGGCTTCGATTTTCGGAAAGGATCATGTGCCCAATCAAGTGCTACAGCGTCCTTTGCGCGTCCGAAAGGACGCGCGGCGCTGTAGGTGGTCGGACGACCGCCGGCGCTAGATGGACGAAATGTCAGTAGGCGATCAAGCGAAAAATCCTGAGCCACAGGGTAACTGGAATTGATTGGCTGCTTCTTCCTTCTCCCACAAGGCCCACAAGGGGAGAAGGGAAGTGCCTCACCAGTCTCCGATTGTCGCCTGTATCACCGCCAGCGCCGCCACAGCAGCCGTATCGGCGCGCAGGATGCGCGGACCGAGAGGAATCGCGGTTACGAAAGGCAGCTCCCGCAGCATCCTTCGTTCCTCGTCGGAAAATCCGCCCTCGGGGCCGACCAGCAGCCCGAGCTTCTTCTCCCGCACCGCCTGCAGCGCCGGCAGCGGATTGTTGGTGGAAGCATCCTCGTCGCAGAAGATCAACCGCCGCTCCTTGTCCCAGCCGGCCAGCAGGCGCTCGATTTTTTCCGCTTCGCGCACTTCCGGCACCGCAAGGATGCCGCATTGTTCGGCGGCCTCGACGACATTGGCGCGCAGCCGTTCCATGGCGGGCTTTGCCACCTGCGTGTGCTGGGTAATGACCGGCTGCAGGACGCCGGCGCCCATCTCGACCGCCTTCTGCACCAGATAGTCGAGCCGACCCTGCTTAAGCGGCGCAAAGCAGTAGACGAGATCGGGCAGCGGAGGCTGCGGCCGCTGCAATGCCAGCACCTTCAGCCGCACCGTCTTTTTGGACCTGGCGGCGATAGAAGCCGACCATTCGCCGTCGCGGCCGTTGAACAACAGGATTTCGGCGCCCTCGCCGAGCCGCAGCACATGCATCAGGTAATGGCCCTGCTGCGGGCTCGCCTCGAACTCGATATCCGGTCCGAGGTCGTCCGGCACGAACAGCCGCTGCATCTTGTAATTGGCGCGCATCGCCGAGGAATGGGCGAGCCGGCTCTTGGCGTCAAGTCTCGGCCGACGGATGCCACACTGGCACATAGCCTTGCCTCAGCACGGCAACGGTGGTCGCCGGCGTGAGCAGGCGGATTGGACGGTCGGCAAAACCGCCGAACCCCACGGGATCGCCGTCCACCGGATCGCCCCCCACACGATCACCATAGCCTGCGAACGACCAGCGCAGCGCCTTGCCGCCGCGCATCGCATAGGCATTGCCGCCGTCCGCAACCATGGCGCCGTCCGGCAACCCGGCAAGCTCTTCTACGGATACGACCGGTGCCTGCCCACCCGACGCCAGCCGCTCCCTATGCAGCCGCTTGTCGACCTGCGGTGCGCGCGGCGCGGCAATGCCGAAGGCCATGCCGAAGCGCCGGACGAAGTCCCTGGCCCGCTCGCGCCGGCAGAAGAAGCAGGGCCGATGCCCGGCCGCGAGCGCGGTCACCTCGTCCAGGAAAAACAATTCGGTCCAGCCGGCCTTGCCACCGTTCCGGTTGCGGCCCATCGGCTCGCGCCGCACATCGCGGAATTCGCAGACGCAGATGATCCAGGCCTGCAGCGCCCAGCGTTTTTTCAGCAGCGTCTTCGTTTCGGGGTCATGGATGATGCCGCGATTGCCCATGAACAGGCCGCGCTCCGGCACGGCGTGGATGACGCCGAACGGGTCGACCCGATTCTGCAGTGGCATAGCTTTCTCCCCAGATACGTATCTTGGCCGGAATGACGGCGGCATGATATCGCTCGTCGCATCGTTTTCATGTCAGCAGGTTTTCAATGCGGGTGCTGGTGGTCCAGAATTTCGACAGCGAGGGCCTTGGACAGATCGGCGCAGCGCTTGTCGAGGCAGGCGCCGATATCGACCTGCGCCGGCCCTATTGTGGCGAGATGCTGCCGCAGGACAGCGCTGCGCACGACGCCATGGTCGTGCTCGGCGGCGCCCAGAATGCGCTGGACGACGAGATTTGCCCGTATTTTCCTGAACTTCTCGACCTGACGCGCGATTTCGCCGGCAAGGATCGCGCCGTGCTCGGTATCTGCCTTGGCAGCCAACTTGTGGCGCGCGCCTTCGGTGGCGAGAACCGGATCGGCGGCGCCTCGGAATTCGGCTGGCACAAGGTCTCGCTCACGCCGGCGGCGACGGCCGATCCGGTGCTCGCCGCGCTGCCCGAAAATTTCTCGATCTTCGAGTGGCACGACGACACTTTTGTCTTGCCCGAAAATGCAGTGCGGCTCGCCGGCAACGAAGTCGCCGAGAACCAGGCGTTTCGCATCGGCCGTGCCGTCTATGGCTTTCAGTTCCATTTCGAGGCGGACGGGCCGATGGTCCGCGACTGGAGCGCATCCTTCGCATCGCTCATTGCCGAGCGGCACCCGGACTGGAGCGATCGGCTCGATGACGAAATGGCCCGCCACGGAGCGGCTGCCGACGCCGCCGGGCTGGCCATCGCCCGCGCCTGGGTGGCGACGATCTGATCAGTCAGTACCGACGTTGCATATTTGGCACGCCGGCAAAAATCCGCTGTGGACAGCATGTTTCGTGCTTGGCTTGTGGCCGCCCGCCACCCTAGAAGGCACGCGCTCTGCATCGTCCGTGCAACGCGATGAACCTTTTGGGTCACCCGCGCGACACATCGCCGATACAGAACATGCCTAAAAGCAGCGAAATCGTCGAAACTTTGAGACGCTTTTCCGTTTCAACCCATTCGTAACCCACCCCGTGCACAGATGCAGGAAGCTCAACAAGAGATGACGTCCGTGAAAGCAGCGCTTCTGTCCTTTGTCATGTTGTCGGCCATCTTCTTGTGCGGCCTCGGCACCTATGCCGGCGACGCAGCCAACAACCACAACGCCGTCGACGGCTACGGCGTCACCGCCGCGCTTCGCTAAGCGCTTTAACCCTTCTCGCCTGACACCACCAGGATACGCTTGTCGGCACCGTCGACGACGAGCGCGCTGAGGTTTCCCGTTTGGTAGGCGAGCGTGTCGATATTGACGCGGTTGACCATCACCTCGGCCTCCGGCACCGGCGTGTGGCCATGCACCACGATTTTTGGATGCAGGCCGGAATGATTGTGGAAGACATCGCGGATCCAGATCAGGTCCTGCGCGCTCTGACTTTCCAGCGCAATGCCCGGCCGGATGCCGGCATGGCAGAAGAAGAAGTCGCCGAAGGTCAGTGAAAACGGCAGCGACTGCAGGAACTCGACATGGCTTTTCGGCACGGCCTCGACAAGTGCTGCATGGCCTTGCCGCAGTGCCGCCTCGGACCTGCCGAACCACGCGCCGCCACCTTCATTGAGCGCTACGCCATAGGATTGCGCGGTCTGGATGCCGCCGTAGCGCATGAAAAGCCCGTCCGCATCGGGAGTGTCGAGGAAGTCTAGGAAGCCGATGTCGTGGTTGCCGGCGAGCATCAGGTGGCGCGGGTCGCGTTTTCGCACTTCGATCAGGAAATCGATGACGCCCTTGGAGTCCGGGCCGCGGTCGACATAGTCACCGAGATGGACGACACGCCAGTCGGCAGGCCGCGCCTGGCTGATCTCGGCCGCAATCCGGCGGTACATAGCGGCGAGCAGGTCGAGCCGGCCATGCACGTCGCCGACCGCATAGATGCGCATGCCTTCCGGTCCGCGCGCGTCGAGAAAGTGGATGCCGGGGGCAATCAATGCTTCCATCTCCGTGATCATGCCGCCACGGGAGTCTAACGCCGAAGCTGATCCTTGCCCATGTCGGTCACCAGACGCTTTCCGCACAGTGCCAGCGTTATGTCCATCTCCTTGCGGATGATTTCCAAGGCTTTGGTGACTCCATCCTTGCCGAGCGCGCCGAGGCCGTAGAGGAAAGGCCGGCCGATATAGGTCCCCTTGGCGCCGAGACACAGCGCCTTCAGCACGTCCTGGCCAGAGCGGATGCCGCCATCCATATGCACTTCGATCGTGTCGCCGACCGCGTCGGCGATTTCTTCCAGCACCGAGATCGACGACGGCGCGCCGTCGAGCTGGCGTCCGCCATGATTGGAGACGATGATCGCGTCGGCGCCGGTCTTGGCCGCCATCAGCGCGTCCTCCTTGTCGAGGATGCCCTTCAGGATCAGCTTGCCGCCCCAGCGCTCCTTGATCCAGGCGACGTCCTTCCACGACAGGTGCGGATCGAATTGCTCCGTCGTCCACGACGACAGCGAGTTGAGGTCGCCGACGCCCTTGGCGTGGCCGACGATGTTGCGGAAAGTCCGGCGCTTGGTGCCGGCCATGCCAAGGCACCAGCCCGGCCTGGTCGCCACCTGCCAGACATGCTTCGGCGTGAAGCGCGGCGGCGCCGACAGCCCGTTGCGGATGTCCTTGTGGCGCTGGCCGAGGATCTGCAGGTCGAGCGTCAGCACCAGGGCCGAGCACTTCGCCGCCTTCGCCCTGTCGATGAGACTGAGGACGAAATCCTTGTCGCGCAGCACATAGAGCTGGAACCAGAACGGCTTCCTGGTCACCGATGCGACATCCTCGATCGAGCAGATGCTCATCGTCGACAGCGTGAACGGCACGCCGAATTCCTCCGCCGCCTGCGCCGCCAGCATCTCGCCGTCGGGGTGCTGCATGCCGGTCATGCCGGTCGGCGCCAGCGCCACCGGCATCGCCACATTCTCGCCGATCATGGTCGATTCCAGCGAGCGGTTGCTCATGTCGACCAGCACGCGCTGGCGGAACTTGATCTTTTGGAAATCCTCCTCATTGGCCCGGTAGGTGCTTTCGGTCCATCCACCGGAATCGGCATAGTCGAAGAACATCTTCGGCACGCGGCGGCGCGCCAGGTCCTTGAGATCGGCGATGGTGAGGATCATGCTCATGGGCTTCCCGCTGATGGTTCGCTAATTCGTCGCAATTCTTGCCGGCGCTCACGAGCGTTTCCGTGCCGGCTCGCTGTCGCCGGCTTCGGAGCGCTGCATCAGCCTCAGCCGCGACACGCGTTGCCAGTCGCCGCTGCGCTCGGCCTCGGCCATGGTGCGTTCGACATGGCTGATGTGGTCCATCGCCGCCTGCCGTGCGGCCGCCGGATCGCCGGCCTTGACCGCCGCGTAGATCGCCCGGTGCTGCGAAAGCAGCGCTTCGCGCGCGCCCGGCACGTTGAACACCAGGAGCCGGTTCTGGAACACGCCCTCCGACAGCAGCCGGTAGCACGAGCGCAGCGTGTGCAACAGGATGATGTTGTGCGCGCATTCGCAGATCGCGTGGTGGAACTCGACGTCGATTTCCGCCTCGTCGTCGAAATTGCCGGTCCGGTGCGCCTCGTCCATGCGCGCCATGATGCGGTCGAGCAGCGCCAGGTCGTCTGACGTGGCGCGCCGCGCCGCGTACTCGGCCGCCACCGCCTCGATCTCGCGGCGGTATTCCAGATAGTCGGTCGCCGCCTTGCGATGCATGGAGATCAGGTCCGTCACCGGCTTGGTGAACAGCTGGCCGATGACATCGGCGACATGGGTGCCGCCGCCGGGCCGGGTCGTCAAAAGCCCGCGCCCCTCCAGCGCCTTCAGCGCATCGCGCAGGATCGGCCGCGACACCTCGAACCGGCGCGCCAGCTCGCGCTCGCCCGGCAGCTTGTCGCCGGTGCGCAGAACACCTTCGAGTATCAGACTCTCGATCTGCTGCACCACCTCGTCGGCGGTGCGGGAATGCTCGATCCTGGAGAAAATGTCGCTCAACGGGGATGGCCTGGGGGATTGTACCGGTGTCGCGCAGGATAAAGCCTGTGTCGGCAACTGGTCAAATTATTTATCCAGTTCGCCCACTTGGCCGGGTCCGACGTCGTCCCGGCCTATCGCTTTCGGCTAATTTGTCGTTTGCGTGCCCCGGCAATTGGCTCTAGAGGGACGCGAGTGCACCAGGCCCGGGGGACCAGCCGTGGCAGATGACCCGTCCAATCTCGAATTCCAGCCGCGCGTCGAAGGCAGCGTCATGGGCTTTCCCGCGCATGAGGGACGGCCTGGCGCGCTCGGCGAGGTTCACGCTCGTCCGCATCCGCTGGTCGAGAAACCGCGCGTGCTGGTGCAGCTTTCGTTCATGACCGAAGCCGGCTCCGGCGTCGACCAGGCGGTGCTTTCCGAACTGTCGCGGCGCCTCGGCATCGCTGCGCCTGACCCTCATGCCCGCCACCACGCGATGAAGTGGGGCAAGGGCTCGCTGCGCTGGGAGCGGCATACGGAATTCTCCACCTATCTGTGGGAAGGACCGCTCTCCGAGAGCGGCCAGCGCCAGGAAGGTTCGCCTTTCGGCAACGGCTTTTCGCCGCCGGGAACGGTGATTTCCGGCATCAGGCTCGAAATCCGCAAATGGACGCAGGCGAGCGAAAGGCTGATCGCCGGCTTCGACCCGACCAGCCTGTGCTATTCGCTGGTCGAGCGCGGCAACGCCGCCATTGTCACCGATTTCCGCCAGGACGGTGACGGCATGACCCGCATGCTGGTGCTCGACCGCGGCCTGACGCCGGCACGGACCGGCGCGCTGGCGCAGCGGCTGATCGATATCGAAACCTACCGCACGCTGGCCATGCTTGGCCTGCCGCTGGCGCTGATGCTGTCCGGTCGCGCCCGCCGCATCGAAGACAGGCTGGCGCAGACCACACTGGAAATGAAGGTCGCCGAAACCCGCGACAACCAGACGCTGCTTGCCGATCTGACCGAGCTTGCCGCCGAATTGGAGGCCGATGCAGCCTCAAGCCTCTATCGCTTCGGCGCCAGCCGCGCCTATGACGGCATCGTCCGCGAACGGCTGGAGGCGCTGGAGGAAGAGGCGGTGCCCGGCTACGACACCTGGGGCGGCTTCCTGCAGCGCCGCGTCGCCCCAGCCATGCGCACCTGCCGTTCGGTCGAAGAGCGTCAGGCCAATCTGTCGACCAAGCTCACCCGCGCCACCACGCTGCTGCGCACCTGGGTCGACGTCGAGGTCGAGAAGCAGAACCGCGATTTGCTGGCGTCGATGAACAACCGCGCCCGCCTGCAGTTGCGGCTGCAGCAGACGGTGGAGGGTCTCTCGGTCGCCGCCGTCTCCTACTACGTCGTCGGGCTCATCGGTTACCTCGCCAAGGGCGCCTCGATCTTCGGCCATGCCGTCGCGCCCGAGGTCGTCACGGCCGCCTCGGTGCCGCTCGCCATCCTGCTGGTCTGGTGGGGCGTGCGCCGAGTGCGCCGCCTGCACTCCGAACCCGCCAAGCCGGCAGGCGAGCAGGCAGGCAATCTCCCACCTTGAGGGGGAGATGTCGCCGAAGGCGACAGAGGGGGTCGTCTCGCATGGGCGCCAACCTCGTTTCGCGGCCGGACACGACGTCGGCGATTTACGTGAGACGACCCCCTCTGGCCGCTTCGCGGCCATCTCCCCCTCGAGGGCCCTCGAGGGGGGAGAAAGTCAGCGCTTCCCTCTCGCCGACCCGCGCAAGATCGTCCCGGTATCGGCTTCCGATTTCAGCCAAAGCAGGATTTGCAACGAGCGCCTGCCGCTGGTAAAAGATTTTTACCAGTCGATCGAAGGAACTGTCGATGTCCGGCCTGCTGATGCCGAAATCAGACGACGCCACGATGCGCCGGCGCGACGAGATCGTCGCCGATATGCGCATCATCGTGCCGGGCGAGGGCGTCGTCGACGCTGCCAATTCGATGCGCGCCTTCGAGAGCGACGGCCTCACCGCCTATCGGCAGTTGCCACTGGTGGTGGTGCTGCCCGAAACGGTGGCGCAGGTCTCGCGCGTGCTGAAATATTGCAACGACCGCAACATCCGCGTCGTGCCGCGCGGTTCCGGCACCTCGCTGTCCGGCGGGGCGCTGCCGCTCGAAGATGCCGTGCTGTTGGTGATGAGCAGGTTCAACCGCATTCTCGAGATCGATTTTCCCAACCGCATCGTCGTCGCCCAGCCGGGCGTCACCAATCTCGGCATCACCACCGCCGTCGAGCAGGAGGGCTTTTATTACGCCCCCGATCCATCCTCCCAGATCGCCTGCTCGATTGGCGGCAATGTCGCGGAGAATTCCGGCGGCGTACATTGCCTCAAATACGGCCTCACCGCCAACAATGTGCTCGGGATCGAGATGGTGCTGATGAACGGCGAGGTGGTGCGGCTCGGTGGCAAGCATCTCGACGCGGAAGGCTACGACCTGCTCGGGGTGATGACCGGTTCCGAAGGGCTGCTCGGCGTCGTCACCGAGGTCACCGTGCGCATCCTGAAGAAGCCGGAGACGGCGCGCGCGCTGCTGATCGGCTTCCCGACCAGCGAGCAGGGCGGCCAATGCGTCGCCGACATCATCGGCGCCGGCATCATCCCGGGCGGCATGGAGATGATGGACCGCCCGGCGATCCATGCTGCCGAGGATTTCGTCCATGCCGGCTATCCCCTGGATGTCGAGGCGCTGCTGATCGTCGAACTCGACGGGCCGGGCGTCGAGGTCGATCATCTGATCGGCCTGGTTGAGGCAATCGCCTATAGGAACGGCTCGACCACATGCCGCATCTCGCAATCGGAGCAGGAGCGGCTGAGTTTCTGGGCCGGCCGCAAGGCGGCCTTTCCGGCGGTCGGCCGCATCTCGCCGGACTATTACTGCATGGACGGCACCATCCCGCGCAAGGAACTGCCGCGCGTCCTGCACGGCATGCGGGAACTCTCCGAAAAATACGGGCTCGGCGTCGCCAATGTATTCCATGCCGGCGACGGCAATCTGCATCCGCTGATCCTCTATGACGCCAACGTGCCGGGCGAGCTCGACAAGGCGGAAAGTTTCGGCGCCGACATCCTGCGGCTTTGCGTCAAGGTCGGCGGCGTGCTGACCGGCGAGCACGGCGTCGGCGTCGAGAAGCGCGACCTGATGCCGGAAATGTTCAACCAGATCGACCTCGACCAGCAGATGCGGGTCAAATGCGCATTCGACCCCAACCATCTGCTCAACCCGGGCAAGGTGTTTCCGCAGCTTCGCCGCTGCGCCGAGCTCGGACGCATGCACGTGCATCGCGGCCAGACGGCGTTTCCGGATATTCCGAGGTTTTGATGGTAGCGTCGCGGAATGGCGGTTCCTCGCCCCCGCAAAGCGGGGCAGAGGCGGGGGGGGGGGGGGGGGGGGGGGGGGGGGGGGGGGGGGGGGGGGGGGGGGGCGGGCCCGCCCGCCCCCCCCCCCCCCCCCCCCCCCCCCCCCCCCCCCCCCCCC
>NZ_JBVVQE010000040.1:0-60124 GCF_055811435.1 Mesorhizobium sp. WSM4837 | reverse complement strand
GGGGGGGGGCGGGTCGGGGGCCGCCGCCCCCCCCCCCCCCGCCGGGCCCCCCCCACCCCCCCCCCCCCCCCGGGGGGGTTGGGGCGGGGGGGGAAAATCTCGCGCATTGGGCGGGGGGGGGCCCCCACCCACCCCCCCGCGCTGACGCTATGGCTGAAGATCATCGCGCCAAGCGATGAATTGCGCAAATGGTTCGGCCACGAGCCGACGCGCTGGATGGAATTCCAGCAGCGCTATCGCGGCGAGCTCGACCGGAACAGCGAGGCGGTCGGCCAGTTGCGTGCCCTGCTCGACAACGGCCGGGTGACGTTGCTCTACGGCGCCCAGGACGAGTTGCACAACAACGCGGTGGCTTTGGCTGATTATCTCAGCCTGAAGGGCTGAGGCAGCGCTCTGCCGACGCCGTCATCGCTAGCTCAGGCGACACGCAGTTCCGTGGCCGCATCGAAGAGGTGCACCTTGCCCGGCAGCACCGAAAGATTGATCGCGGCGCCGGCGCTGCGGCGCTCGTCACGCGGCACCACGGCGACGGCATCGTATCCCGCCACGCGCAAATGAATCTGGACATCGGCGCCGGTCGTTTCGGACAGCACGACCTCGCCCTTGATCTCACCCGTATCCGAAATGCCGAGATCGTGTGGCCGCACGCCCATGATGACCTTTTGGCCTGGTGTTGCCTTGATCTGCGGCGACAGGCCGATCGACACGCCTTCGGCGACGAAGCGAGGACTGCCGCCTGCGGTCTCGACAGCGCCGGCGATGAAGTTCATCGACGGCGAGCCGATGAAATCAGCGACATATTTCGAGTTCGGGCGCTCGTAGACCTCGTCGGGCGTGCCGATCTGCATGATCCTGCCGGCGTGCATCAGCACGATCTTGTCGGCCATCGTCATCGCCTCGATCTGGTCGTGGGTGACGTAGATCGTGGTTGTGCCAAGACGATTGTGGAGTTGACGGATTTCCACGCGCATATGCGTGCGCAGCTTGGCGTCGAGATTGGAGAGCGGCTCGTCGAAAAGGAAGACGGCGGCATTGCGCACCATGGCGCGGCCCATGGCGACGCGCTGGCGCTGGCCACCCGACAGTTCCTTGGGATAGCGCCCGAGGTAGGGCGTAAGATTCAGGATTTCCGCCGCCCACTCGACCTTCTTCCTGATCTCCGCCTTTGGCACTTTCGCCACTTCGAGGCTGAAGCCGATATTGTCGAACACCTTCATTGTCGGATAGAGCGCGTAGTTCTGGAACACCATCGCGATGTCGCGATCGCGCGGGTGAACGTCATTGACCCGCCTGTCGCCGATCAAGAGGTCGCCGTTGGTAACGCGCTCTAGCCCGGCCGTCATGCGCAGGAGCGTGGTCTTGCCGCAGCCCGACGGGCCAAGAAGCACGACGAATTCGCGGTCGGCAATGCCGAAGGAGATGTCCTTCATCACCTCGACATGGCCGAAGTTCTTGGCGATGTTCTTGTATTCTACGGTGGCCATTCTCTGTCTCCAGACGCCCGGGTCAGGGTCGTCAGTATTTCTGCCTGGTCGGCGTGATGACAATTTCCTGCACGAGAGCGTCCTGCGGCATCTGGTAGGTGTGCAGCATGAGGTCAGCGACGTGCTCCGGCCCGATGCCGCCGCCGATCTTGAGCTTGTTGGCCTTGTAGTTGGCGAGTGTCTGCGGATCGAGGACACCGCTCAGAACCTCGGTTTCGATCACCCCGGGCGAAAGCACGACGACGCGGACGTCATAGTCGGAAAGATAGTCGCGCAGCGATTCCGACACGGCGTGAACGAAGAATTTCGTCCCGCAGTAGACCGTATGATCCGGATAGACTTTTCGGCCGGCGATCGAACTCATCATGAACAGCGTTCCATGACGGCGCTCCATCATGCCCGACATCACGGCGTGGACCGAATTCAGCACGCCTTTGGTGTTGATGTCGATCATCTCGTCCCATTCCTCGGGCGGCTGGCGGCCTATGTCGGCAAGCCGCGCAATGCCGGCATTGGCAAACAGCATGTCGACCGGTCCGTATTCGGCTTCCGCCTCCTTCACGGCAGCCGCGATCGCGGCGCGGTCGCGGACATCGACCTGCCGAGCCATGCTGTCGGGCAGGTTCAGCGCCTCCATGCGCTCCAGACGGCGGGCCATCATCAAAACAGGGTGGCCGGCGCGGGAAAACGCCTTGGCGACCGCCTCGCCGATACCAGAACTGGCTCCTGTCACTGCTACGAGCTGTTTTCCAGCCATGGCTTTCCTCAATCGAAATTGTCGATACCCCGGGCTGGCGGCCTTCGGGCAGCCAGCCCGGGGGAAGACTCAGCCCTTGGCGACGAGATCGTCGACCTGGGTTTTCAGGGCGTCGAGCGACTCCTTGGCCGAGCCCGACTGGCCGGCGAAGTATTTGCCCAGCGCAACCGGGATCATGTCGCTCGAGAGTTCTGCCCATGCCGGCAGGTCGGGCTCGGATCCCATGTAGTTGGCGATGGTGTCGCGCACGACCGGCAAGTGGCGGGTCGTGCCGGCGCCGACACGCGCATTGGCCAGCACTCGCGGATCGTCATAGACGCTGGTGCGCGTTGGCCCGGTACCGCCGCCCAGAACGGTAATCAGCGCCTGGGTGTCGGCAGAGGTCGCCCACTGCATGAAAATCCAGGCGGCGTCCGGGCTCTTCGAGTATTTCGATACCGCGAGCGAAGAGCCGCCCTGGTGACCAACGCCCGGAATTTCGCCGAACCCGGTCTGCTCGACAGTGCGTAGCGTCGCGGCAGGTTTCGGCGGAACCATCGCTTCCATCAGGCCCGAGACCTTGGAGGCCTTGGGATCGTCGAAGAACGGGAAGAACTCGCCCCAGGACAGCATCGAGGCGGCGACGCCCTGGCCGACCGACTGGCCCTCGCCATCCCAGGTCCAGCCGTCGACGCCGGGCGGCATCGTCGCCTTGAGCTTGTCCCAGTAGGCCATGGCGGCCAAGCCGGCGTCGTCATTGCCGGTGAACTTGCCGTCGGGGCCGAAAATCGAACCGCCATGGCCCCAAAGCCACGCCGTCCAATCGCATTCGAGGCTGTAATGGCCCGATTTCATCTGGCCGCTGGTGCCGTACATGTTGGGGCCCTTGGCGTCGGTGATCGCCGCAGACGCCTTCAGCAAATCGTCCAGCGTCGCCGGAGGCGGCAGCTTGAGCTCGTCCCAGACGTCCTTGCGGTACTGCATGATGAAGATCGGGATGTCGTAGGGCACGCCGACCATGCGGTCCTCGTACATGGCGATACCGTCGACGAGCGGCTTCAGGAAGTCGTCGATGTTGTAGTTCGGCATTGCCAGGTCGGCGTTCTTGAGCTGCTCGCGCGGATCGAAGACGTCCTGGCTGAAGCTCGCCGCCCAGCTCTGGTCGATATAGTAGAGGTCGTAAGTGCCGAGGCTCGAAGCCACGTCAAGGGTCAGCTTCTGCAGCACCTGCTCGAGCGGCAGCACTTCGATCTCGACCTTGATGCCGGTAGCCTCCTCGAAATACTGCTTGAGCTGCGTGGCGATGGCATTCGACGGCGGCGTCGATTCGGTGGCGAGACGAAGCGTCGTTCCGGCAAAGGGCTTGCCGACATCCGAGAGCCATTTGGTGATTTCGGCGCTGGGCTTCAGTTCCTGTTCCTGAGCCGATGCCTGGCTGATGCCGTAGAACGGACGTCGTCCCAAGCCCATGCCGAGCGCGCCGGCGCCGAGGCCGAGAATGCCTGCTGCGCGAAGAAACGAGCGGCGGTCCATCTGTCCGCGAACGAAGCGGTCGGTGACAGAGGCAAGATGCGTCTTTCTGATGCTGTCTTTCATTGTCTACTCCTCCGGGTTAATTCGCGATTTTCTCAAGGCTGCGAATTCGAGCCTCCCATCTATTGTTTCAACGATCCCATCGTGAGACCGCGCACGAGGTGCTTCTGAACCAACAGAATGAAGATGAAAGCGGGAATGATGGATGCGGCGCCAAGCGCGGCCATGTTGCCCCAGGCGGTGCCGATCGAGGTGACGAAGGTCGACGAGACGACAGGCACGGTCTTGAGCGACGTGGTGGTCAGGGTCAGCGCAAACAGGAATTCGGTCCAGCTGAAGATGAAGCAGAGCACCGCCGTGGCGGCGATGCCGCCCTTGGCCATCGGCAGCACGATCCTGCGAAAAATCATGAAGCGGCTGGCGCCATCGACAATGGCGCTCTCGTCGATCTCGGAGGGAATGTCGTCGAAGAAGCTCTTCATCAGAAGGACGGCGAGCGGCAGGTTCATCAGCGCGTGGATCAGCACCATGCCGGTATAGGTGTCGATGAGACCGAAATTCTTGTAGATGAAGAACATCGGCACCGCGACCGCGACGGGCGGCATCATGCGCGTCGACAACACCCAGCCGACGAAACTGTGCCGGCCGCGGAAGTTCATGCGCGACAGGGCATAGGCGGCAAGCGTGGCGATGGCGACAGCGAGCACGGTCGACAGCGTCGCGATCACAATC
Organism: Mesorhizobium sp. WSM4837; assembly: GCF_055811435.1. NCBI lineage: Bacteria > Pseudomonadati > Pseudomonadota > Alphaproteobacteria > Hyphomicrobiales > Phyllobacteriaceae > Mesorhizobium > Mesorhizobium sp. WSM4837. The sequence goes on along the minus strand of NZ_JBVVQE010000040.1, from coordinate 55,639 downwards.
GAATCCCAGACGCGGGGCGCCATGTAGAAATTGCCGCCGCCCGGCGTCACGGTGATGCCGCCGCTGCCCAGCGAAATCCCGAACACCTTCTGGAAATTGTCGAAGGTCGGCGTGAAGGCGAACAGTTTCGGCGGCCGGTTGAAGATGTCGTTGCCGTGTTTGAACGCCACTGACGTCCAGTAGTAGATCGGAAAGAAGAAGATCGCGACCACAACCCAGGCGGCGATGGTGCGAAGCATGCGGGTCGAGAAGGAGCCGTTCATTCTACCACCTCACCTTGGCGATACGGATGAAGAGGTTGGCAATGACGAGGATGATCACCAGGGTGACGAGGCTGAGCGTGGCTCCATAGCCCCATTTTACGAAGCTGAACGTCTGCTGCCATGCATAGAGGGACAGCGAGTAGGTCGACGCTCCCGGCCCGCCGGAGGTCATGACGAAGACGTAGTCGAAAACCCGGAACAGATCGATGCCGCGGACCAGCACGGCGATGGCGATCACCTTCGACATCATCGGCAAGGTGATGCGCCGGAAAATCTGGAACGACGACGCGCCGTCGATCATCGCGGCCTCGTAAGGCTCCGGCGGCAGCGCCCTGAGACCGGCGAGGAAGATGAGCACCATGAACGGCGTCCACTGCCAGATTTCCGCGACGAGAACGCCGGCAAGCGCGGTCGACGCGGTGGCGAGGATGGGGTTGTTCGAATTGAGCAGTCCGATCGACTGCAGGAGATAGCTGATCACGCCGAACTGCGGATCCTCCATCAGCAGATACATCATGCCGACAATGGCTGGCGGGATGACGAGCGTCATCGTCAGTACGCCGCGCAGGAATCCGAAACCGAAGCCGTCGCTGTCGAGGAGCAGCGCGATCGCCATGCCGAGCACCAGCTCGAAGATCAGCGCGATGGCGAAATAGGTGAAGGTGATGACGAGCGACTGCCAGAACCGCGCGTCGTTCCACAGCTGCACCCAGTTTTCCGTTCCGACGAATTCGAGCGCCCGCCGGCGCGGGACGAACTCATGGAAGCTCAGCCAGATGTTGTAGACGAGAGGATACACGGTGAAGACAAGCAGGATCGCCACCAGCGGCAGCAGCCAAGGCAGCGGGTGATCCGAAATGACGAAACGTCTGGCTTGGGCAACCCGCACGCGTTCCTCCCGAATCGCTTCGTTTTGCGATGCACAAATGTTCATATCTTGTGCATTTGTTCAAATGCTATATCGTCGCCCTGTCTGTGGCAAGCACTTGTTGGCCGGCTACAGCGGCATTCGGATGGGTGCGCCACAAGCATCGGAGGACCCTCATGACGTCGATCGGTCTGCTGGCACGGGTTGCCCATCAGTATTTCGTGCTGGGCGAAACGCAGCAGGCCATCGCCGAGCGGCTGCAGATCAACCGCACCAAGATCCACAGGCTGCTGGCGGAGGCGAAGGAGCGCGGCATCGTCTCGATCCGCATCAATGCCGGGACGTCCCAGGCGCTCGAAATGGAAGAACAGCTCAGGCGGAAGTACCGGCTCGACATATGCAGCGTCACACCTGATGACACCGGGTCGGAACTCGGGCTCTCCGAAGTGATCGGCATCTATGCCGCGCAGACCGTCGAGACGCTGCTCAGGGACGACATGACGGTCGCCATGGCGTGGGGCCGAACCATGCGATGGCTCGCTTCCAACATCGAGCCGGTGGCGCTCAGAAACGTTACCGTCGTGCCGCTTCTCGGCTCGCTGTCGCGCCGGTCGTCGATCGACAAATACGACGCCGCCGCCGTCTTTGCCCAGCGCACCCAGGCCGAATCCTATTATCTCCCCGGACCCATCATCTGCGACAGCCGTGAAAGCCGTGAGACGATCCTGCAGCAACCGAGCGCGCGCGAGGTTATCCAGAAGGCGCTGAACGCCGACCTTGCGCTGATGAGCGTCGGCGGCACAACCAGTTCGACGCTGCGGAGCGTCGGTTACATGACCGACGAGGAATTCGACGATATCCTGAGACTGAAGCCGATCGGGAACTTTCTCGGCTATTTCTTCGACCGGGACGCCGAACTCATCGACCATCCCGTCAACGAGCGCATTGTCGGGGTCTATCCTCGCGACACGCTGAACATTCCCAAGCGCATCCTCGTTTCCGGCGGAAAGAACAAGGTCGGCATCATGACCAAGCTCCTGGAAAAGGGATTCTTCACCGGCCTCATCACCGACCAGGGGACGGGCAGTTCGCTGTGACCGGCCGGGGTTGCGGCGGCAGCCGAAGCTGCCGTGCGATGTTGCCTGGCGCATCGCGCCCGCTTGCCTAAGCCGTCCCTGGTTCGGTTCCATCGCCTGCAGAACATCCTTTTTTGCGTCTTTTGCAGTCCGCATTTTTCGCGCCCGCCGATCAGCCCAATCCCGACCTCCGGTTCGCCAGGATCATATCGGCAATCTCGACGAAGCCGCGGCCACCCCGCGACCTGGCGACGAAAGCGGGTTCGGCGTCGATCTGTCCCTGGAAATCCACCACATTCGCGACCCCGAACGCGTTCGGAAAGAACCCGAACATCGGGGCGTCGTTCGGGCTGTCTCCAACGAAAGCATAGGCCTGCCTTTCAGCATCGAGATCGGTTCCCAGCCTCTCGCTTGCAAAGCGGCGCGTCATCGCCAGCTTGTCGTATCGGCCAAACCAGCCGTTCACATGGATCGACGAAATCTTGGCGACAGCGCCGGCCTCCTCGAAAATCTGCTTGATGCGCCTGGCATCGGACAGCGGCAGCGCCGGAACATCCTCGCAAAAGTCGATGGCCAGGTCGGCTTCGCGATATTGCTGGTCGGCGGATACTGCCGAACCCGGCACCTCCTGGACAATGCGCTTTTCCAGTTCGGTGAGCCTGCGCCTGTTTTCCCGGCGTTCGTCAGCGCTTGCCGCGAAAACCCGGATCATCTTTCGCGTTGCCTGATCATAAGCGAAGTAAAAAGCGCCATTTTCGCCTACCACGCCGGTGACCGGCCAGAACCGGGCAATCATGTCGCACCAGCCTGCCGGTCTCCCGGTAATGGGAGCAACGACAAGGCCCGCCTCGTGCAAGCGTTCGAGCGCACGGTAGGCGTCGGCCGGAAGACGACCCTCAGTGGTCAAGGTGTCGTCGATATCGCAGAAGACGCCGCGAATGCGCGATGCAGTTTCGGGTCCGAATTCGGCGAGGTCGCGCATCCGGTCAGGCTTCCCCACGCGCAAAATCCTCCAGCATTCCTGCATCCGCAGCAATGTCGAGGAACGAGAAGCGATTGCGCATCTCCCGGCAATGAACGACGGCTTCGCGATAGAAATCGGCCGGCGTGCCCAATTCGCCCGCTGAAATCGGCCCGCCGGTCGATTTCAGCAGGAACTGCATCTCGTCGACAGGCACCATGAATTGCTTGAGCTCCTGCCTGAGTGTCGGCCAGAGCTCCTGCAACCGCACGTTGAATGCCGCGGCGGCAGTCTCGTCGAAGGCCTTCTTCTTCAGTTCGTCGAGACATTGTGCGGCGACAGCCGGGCCCATGCGACGGATCATGTCGTCAGGATCGATCTTCGTCGCCTTCACCAACGGCGGCTTGTCGCTTGCAAGCATTGCCTGCTGCAATCGCGCCATGGTGAGCGAAGCGACGCCGACCTGGGTGCCGTGCAGCGTGCCGGGGTGACGCTCGCCGGCGAAACAGTCGATGTAGTGCGATATTTGATGCTCGCCCATGGAACCGTGATTGGAGACGCCGGTGAAGGAAATTCCGAGACCGCAGAGCGTCAGCACGCGATAGAGGTAGCCATTGGCCTCGATGTCGTGTTCGGCAAGCTTTGCCGCACGCTGGTTGAGCGCCGCCTCATCCTTTTCCTGGATGAGAAACGGGACCTGATGGTAGGCCGTGCCAAGCAGGCGGTGCGACATCCACCAGTCGATCTGGGCGACCGAGCGGCAAAGGCAGTCACCGAACCCCGCTGCCGACAGATAGGTCGGGGCGGCAGCGGAGACGCCAAGATCGACGAAAAAGCCTGATGGGGCGTGGGAAGGCAGCGATACCTTCAGGCCGCTTTCAAGTGTGATGGACGCAGTCGTCGATGTGTAGCCGTTCATCGAACCGGCCGTCCCGAACACGCAATAGCGCCGTCCATTCCTTCCGGTGACGAACTTGCAGAGATCGTTGATCGTCCCAGAACCGACCGCGACCACGGCGTCTGCATCGGCGAGTTTGACGGCCAGGCTTTCGACATTGGCCATGTCGGCATGTGGGTGATCCAGGATCACCACATCGACAGGGCCGAGCGTCTTCAGTTCGCGCGCAACGCGCTCGCCAAGCGCATCATAGGTGGCGCCATCCGCCACGACCGTGAACCGCTCGCCCAGATCGAGCTCCGAAACGAGATCGGCCGCCCGCCCTTCGAGGCTTTCTTCAATGACAATCCGGTCATACGGGACCACCGCCTTTTTCCCGGTCTCCGGGTTGGTCCAGCGCCCGTCCAAAATGTCGTCGATTAATGTCGTCCAGTATCCGGCTGCCGGATTCGTCATGGCGTCCTCATTCTGGGGCAACCCTCTAATCGAGGCGGAGGAGCGTTGCGTCATTGAACAATAGTCATCTATCTCTGTCTTTTGTCAAGCATTCGCCCGCGACGCTTGACTTCGTTCTGCAAACCTGCGGAAAAAGGGACATGAATGCCAACGCCGACATCGACATGGTCCGACCATCTGGGCTCTCGGCACTGCCGCCCGAATTCGACAGCGCGGTGGCGTGGGCTGCCTGGCTCTACTATGTCGACCAGCTCAACCAGAGCGATGTGGCCAAGGTCATGAACGTCTCCAGGGCGAGCGTGGTGCACTATCTGCAGGAGGCACGCGAAAGCGGACTTGTCGCCGTGCAGGTCGATCACGACGCTTTTGCCCGCACCTTGACCTCGCGGCGTCTCATGGAAAAATACGGGCTTCGCGGCGCCGCGGTTATCCCCGACCTTGATCCAAACGATGCCGACCGCCGCATCGGCGAAGCGGCAGGACGGCTGCTGGCGTCGATGGTCGATCCGGGCGACACGATCGGCGTTGCCTGGGGAAAAACGGTGCTCGCTGCCGCCCGCTCGATCCCACGACTACGGCATGATCGGAACCTCACCGTCGTCCAGCTCTCGGGAAGCTCGATCGGCACCAGCGATTTCTCGCCGGAATTCTGCACCTCGCTGATGGCCAACCGGCTCGGCGCCCGCTGCATAAACCTGCTTGCCCCGGCGATCGTCTCCACCGACGAACTGCACGACCAACTCATGCAGGAGCCGATGCTCGTCAACCAGTTCCGCATGATCCATGCCGCCGGCAAAGTCATCTTCGGGATCGGCGATATCGGGCCGGAGAGCACCTATGCCCGAGCCGGGATATCGGATGCCGCCGCACTTGCCGGCATGATCGAGCAGGGCGCGCTCGGCGTCATCATCGGGCGGTTCATCGACGCCCAAGGAGCCCCTTTCGCAACACCGCTCGACGGACGCACCGTCGGCATCACGCTCGATGAATTGAAAGCGGTGCCGGTCCGCATCTGCGCCGCCGGTGGCGCCCGCAAGATGGCGGCGATCAGGGCCGGGCTCGGCGGCGGATATGCGACACATTTTGTCACCGACATGGCCACCGCGAACAGTCTCTTGGAATAACCGGCACTTGGACCAACCAGCACCGGTGGAACTCATCGTCTCGGGAGGACAATCATGGGCAGCAGCGACGGACCTCTTGTCGTCGGCCTCGACAGTTCCACGCAATCCTGCAAGGCGATTGCCTGGAGCGGGGACGGACGAGCCGTGGCGGAAGGCCGGGCGCCGCTCGAACTGATGAAGCCGAGGCCGGACTATGTCGAGCAGGAGGTCACCGACTGGTGGCGGGCCGCAACAGCGGCGCTGCGACAGCTTGTCGACGCGGTCGACGCGACACGCATCGCCGGGATCGCGATCTCCAACCAGCGCGAGACCGTTGCCCTCATCGACGGCGCCGGCGCGCCGATCGGACCCGCCAGCCTGTGGCTCGATGAACGCGCCGCCGGGCTGGTCGACCGTTTCGCGGCGGAGATCGGCCGTGAGCGACTGCACCAGATCACCGGTAAGCCGATCGACGTGACGCCGGTCGTCTATCGCCTGAAATGGCTGCGCGAGAACGAGCCGGAACGGTTGGACCAGGCGAACAAAATCCTCGACGTGCATGGCTATCTGACGCTGAGACTGACGGGAACGCCAAGCGCGAGCTGGACCAGCGCCGATCCGTTCGGTCTCTTCGACATCTCGCGCAAGGCATGGTCGCAGCCGATCCTCGATCATCTCGGCATCAAACCGTCGCAACTTCCCAATGCGGTGCGGTCCGGCACGCGAGTCGGGACTGTTCATGCCGCAGCCGCCGCCGCAACCGGCCTTTCGGAAGGAACCCCGGTGATTGCCGCCGGCGGCGATGGGCAATGCGCCGGGCTCGGCGTCAATGCCATGCGCGACGGCGTCGTCTATCTCAATCTCGGAACCGCGATCATCGCGGGAATCTGGTCGCCAGAACCGGTGGTCGGCGCCTTCTGGCGCACCATGACCTCGCCAACCGGCGATGGCTATTTCCTCGAGGCCGTGCAGCGGGCGGGTGTCTATTTCGTCAACTGGTTCGTCGACATGTTTGCCGCCGGGCGCTCCGATCCGGCGATCTTCGACCGCCTCGAAAGGGAAGCGGCGGCCGTGCCGATCGGCGCGGACGGACTTCTCGCCGGCACCACCCTGGTCGGCTGCATGGACCCGCACTGGGATCCGAGCGCACGCGCCAGCTTCATCGGCATGCACCCCTCGCACACGCTCGGTCATTTTTATCGTGCAGGGCTCGAGGCAATGACGCTGCAAACCGCCCGGGCTCTCGAAGAGATGCGCAGCCATGGTCTTTCGCCGGCGCAAATGGTGGCGATCGGCGGCGGCGCCAACAGCAGGCTTTGGACAAAGATGATTGCGGACGCGACCGGGATCGCGATCCATAAGGGTCACAATGCCGAAGCCTCCTCGCTCGGCGCAGCGATCAGCGCGGCGGTCGGCATCGGATGGTTCGAAAGTTTTGCTGAGGCTGCGGATGCGATGACGAGCATTGCCGAGACAATCGAGCCCGACCCCAGCTGCCGCGCAGCGTGGGACGCGCTCTCGGCCAGGCAGGCCAAGGTCTTTTCCGCGACCCAATTCGCCTGGCGAACTGGAGCGTGAAAAGCGTCCGTCCGGCTACTTCAACCCACCTACCGCCTGCTGATAGACATCAGGCTTGAAGCCGACGAGGATACGATCGCCGAGATCGAGGACCGGCCGCTTGATCATCGTCGGTTTGGCCAGCATCAGCGCCTTGGCCTTCCTCTCGTCGAGGCTCAGCCTGTCCGTGTCCGACAGTTCGCGAAACGTCGTGCTCGACTTGTTGAGCAGGGTTTCCCAGCCGACCTTGCTGGACCAGCCGTCGAGCCTATCCGCCTCCAGCCCCTCGACCCTGTAGTCGTGAAAACGATAGGCGACATCGTGGCTTTCCAGCCAGATGCGCGCCTTTTTGATCGTGTCGCAATTGGTGATGCCGTACATGGTGATCGTCAATATTTTGGCCCTCGGGCTGGTCGCTCATCGAATCAGCCGCACCCTAAACCACCGTTCAAGCATTGCCAGCCCCGCAGGCATGTGACGCGAGGAGACGACATGACCGTGGCAACAAACCTGCACTCCACCAGCCAGCAGTCGATCGACCGTGTCTTCCGGGCGCTTGCCAATCCAACGCGGCCGCCGAGCTGTCGAGCGACTGAACAGAAGCCCCGCCTCGGTCAGCGAGCCAGCTCAGCCGTTCGATATGGCCTGCCCTCCTTGGTCGAGCATCTCAGGGTTCTGGAAATCCGGTTTCAGCCTCAATAATAGAAGCGCTCTTCGGCAATTTTGCCGTTCTTGACCGTGTACAGACCAACCTCATCCATGCTGACACGCTCGCCTGTAGCCTTGGGCGTTATGTCAAACTTGAAGCGCACTGCGAACTGGTCGCCGTTGACATATGGGCCGGCCCTCGACCGAGCCGTCATGAACTTCGTTGTTCTCCTCCCACCACTGGCCCTTCTGCTTCACGGCCTCCTTGCCATTGCAGACCGCCATCGGCCCTTCCATTGCTTCGTAGCTGACGATGTCGTCGGCATTGTACTTTTCAGCCGCAACATCGTTCTGACCTTGCTTGAGCAGATCTGTGAAATCCTTGGCAATTTCCGCGGTCGTCATATGATCCTCCTGTTCAGGCTAATTCCAAGTAGAGCGCTTGCTGGCCTGCAATTGTCGCCCGCTTTTTGATGCGACGAAGGCGTGAAACAAAACAGGAACCAACTGGAGCGTCAAGTGGAGATCGGGTCGGCCGGGTAAGGCCGGTGCTCGTATGTAATGCGCTTTTGCATTACGTTTGCTGCCAATCAGGAGATTCTGCCATGACGACACTGACCGTAACGGCACGGGGGCAGGTCACTTTTCGGAAAGAAGTGCTTCAACAGCTCGGCATCAAGCCAGGAGATAAAATCGAACTGGATTTGCTGCCGTATGGCCGCGCAGAGCTAAAGGGCTGGATACGAATGTTCCGCTCCGCGCCTATGTGGCTGACGACGCCAAGCAGGCGAGTGCCGCTGTCGAGTTGCTGGCAAGTGCTGAAATCGTGGCTGTAAGCTTACAGTCCCTTTGTGAATTCACTTGGGTCTTGGCGCGCCAAAACAAGACTGCCTGTGAAGACATTTCCGCCGCGATCCGTGCCCTGCTGAACACGGAAAATGTCGTGGTCAATCGACCCGCAGTTGAAGCTGGCCTATCGGTCCCTGATGCTGGCGGTGATTCTGCTGATGGTGTGATTGCCTATGATGGTAGCTGGCTAGGCGGGGAAGTCTTCGTTTCCTTTGACAAAAAGGCTGTGAAGCTTCTTTCTTCACAAGGGCGTTCCGCCCACCTCCTCACGCGAGCGCCTGATAAAAATGTCTCATACCAGATAGCAGCCGCGCTCGATGGCGAGGCGGCGCACCAGCGCCAGCACGCTGTCGATGGTCGGCGTCGGCTGGCCGGTCAGCCGGCCGAGTTCCTGGACCGCCGTCACCAGCGCGTCGATCTCCATCGGCCGGCCACGCTCCAGATCCTGCAGCATCGAGGTCTTGTGCTCGCCAACGTCGCCGGCACCCTTGATGCGGCGGTCGACCGAGATCGGGAAACGAACGCCGAGGCTTTCGCCGATCGCCTGCGCCTCCAGCATCATGGTGCGGGCAAGCGCGCGGGTGGCCTCGTCGGCAGCGATTGCCGCAAGCGTGCTGCCGGTCAGCGCGGAAATCGGGTTGAAGGAGAGATTGCCCCACAGCTTCACCCAGATCTCGCTGCGGATGTCGTCGCGAACCGGCGTCTGCAGCCCCGCCGCAACCATCTCCTCGGCAAGCCGCGTGACACGCTCGCTCTTCTCGCCCGAGGGCTCGCCGAGCGAGAACCGCTTTCCCTCGATATGGCGAACCAGGCCGGGCGCATCCACCTCGGCCGCGGGATAGACGGCCGAGCCGATGACGCGATCCGGCCCAAGCCGGTCCCAGATCACCCCGCCGGGATCCACCGCTTGCAACCGCGTGCCTTCGAGCGGCCCGCCGATCCTGTGGAAATACCACCACGGCACGCCATTCTGCATGGTGACGACGGCCGTTCCCTCGCCCAGCAGCGGCGCGATCTGGTCGAGCGCTGGTGCGACCGAATGGGCCTTGAGCGCCAGCACGACATAGTCCTGGACGCCTAGCTCCTGCGCCTGCGCGGCGGCCCTGACCGAGGCGACGGCTTCATGACCGTCTTCGATCAGGCGAAGACCGGCCGTCCTGATCGCGTCGAGATGCGCGCCGCGCGCCACGATCGACAGATCGACGCGGCCGGCCACGGCAAGCTTGGCCGCGAGATAGCCGCCGATCGCGCCAGCGCCAAAAATGCTGATCCGCATTATCCCAGCCCAGGTTTGGCAAGACCGAGTTTGGTCGCGAGGCCGATGCGCTGCAGCTTTCCGGTCGCGCCCTTCGGGATTTCGTCCAGGATCAGGACAATGCGCGGCACCTTGAAGTCGGCAAGCCGTGTCGCGGCAAAGCTGCGGATGTCGCCTTCTGTGGCGGCCATGCCCTCGCGCAGCACGATCGCAGCCGCGACCTCCTCGCCGAGCTTGTCGTGCGGCGTGGCGAAGGTGACGACCTGCGCCACCGCCGGATGGTCCATCAGCACGTCGTCGACCTCTAGCGGTGAGATCTTCTCGCCGCCGCGGTTGATGATCTCCTTGAGCCGGCCGGTGACGCGCAGATAAAAGTCGTCGTCGAGCACGCCCTGGTCGCCGGTATGAAACCAGCCATGCGCGAAGGCGGTGGCATTGGCGTCAGGATTGTTCTCGTAGCCCGCGGTGACATTAGGCCCGCGAATGACGATCTCGCCGGTGTCACCGGGCTGCAGCAATTGCCCGTCCGGCGCCATCACCGCCACCTCCGGTCCGGCCGCGGCCCCGACGCTGCCCGGCTTGCGCAGGCCCGGCGGCAGCCGGTTCGAAGCCATCTGGTGCGCGGCCTCGGTCATGCCGTAGGATTCGATCACCGGGCAGCCGAAGGTCGCCTCAAGCTCGGCCATCACTTGCGGCGGCAGCGATGCCGAGGACGAGCGGATGAAGCGTAAGGGCGCCACCGCCAATGCCTCGGCATTGCGCGTTGCGCGCGGCAGTATCGCCTGATGCATGGTCGGCACGGCCGTGTACCAGCTCGGCCGCGCCTCGCCCAGCCAATGGAAGAAGCGCAGCGCGTTGAAACCCGGCGTGCAGAAGACGCTGCCGCCGGCGGCGAGCGAGGACAGCACCGCCGCGATCAGCCCATGAATGTGGAACAGCGGCATGATGTTGAGGCAGCGATCACCGGCCGTCAGGCCGAGCGTCGCGCCGATATGGGCGGCCGAGGCGGCGAGATTGGCGTGGCTGAGCGGCACCAGCTTGGGTCGTGACGTGGTGCCGGACGTGTGCAGCAACAGCGCGATGTCGCCGTCCGCAGCCAGGCCGGGCGAAACAGACGGACCAACCGGTTTGCCCTTGATCTCAAAACTGCCGGCTGGTGCGTCACGCAGTGCCGTGAGCCTGAGCACCGCTATGCCGAGGCGCTCGGCCACGGTCACCGCCGGGCCGTTTTCGTCTTCGGCGACGAGGATTGCCTTGGCGCCGATGTCGGTCAGATAGAAATCGAGCTCGTCGGCCCGGTAGGCCGGATTGAGCGGCGCCGTCGACGCCGCCGCCGCCACTGCGACAAAGGCCGTCGCCATCTCCGGCCCGTTCGGCAGCACGATGGCCACCCGGTCGCCACGGCCGAGGCCCAGTGCATGCAATTGCGCTGCCGTCTCGGAGATCAGGCGGCGCAGTCCGCCATGCGTGAGCGTGATCCTGTCGGGTGCCGAAATCGCCGGCGCATCGTCGGCTCCGGCGGCAAGCCGCTCAATGATCGAGGCCGCTTCAGACAACGCGAACCTCTAGGTCGCCGACGCCATCGATATGACCGCGAAGAACGTCACCGCGAACGACCGCGCCGACGCCCGCCGGCGTGCCGGAAAGAATGATGTCCCCCGGCTTCAGCGTGAACAGACCTGAGAGATAGCTGATCATTTCCGGAACCTTCCAAATCATCTGGTTGAGGTCGCCGGTCTGCTTTCGCTGACCATTGACGTCCAGCCAGATCGCGCCCTGGCTGGGATGGCCGGTCGAGCTTGCCGGAACCAATGGCGTGCATGGCGCCGATGCCTCGAAGGCCTTGCCGACCTCCCATGGACGGCCCATGTCCTTCGCCTTCCCTTGCAGGTCGCGCCGCGTCATATCGAGACCTACGCCATAACCGAACACGCAGTCCAGAGCCTTTTCGACCGGGATGTCGGTACCGCCGCTCTTCAGCGCCACGACCATTTCGATCTCGTGATGAACATCGTTAGAGGCCGGAGGGTACGGAAATTCTCCTGTCGTATCGAGGTTGTCGGGGTTCTTCTGGAAGAAGAATGGCGGCTCCTTGTTGGGGTCGTGTCCCATCTCGACGGCATGCGCGGCATAGTTCCGCCCGACGCAATAGACCCGGTGCACCGGAAACAACTTGTCGGTTCCCGCCACCGGGATGCTCGGGATTGCGGTCGGTTCGATGACGTAGCTTGAAGTCGTGCCGTGCATGTTCACTGTCTTGCTCCTGCGTAGTATTCGACTTTGGCTTCGGCCCGTTCGATCAGTTCGGCGATCAGCAGGGCGAAGGCAAAAAGGATGATGGTCAAGGCCCAGAATTCGGCCATGCGGAAATTTCGCGAGAAGGTTTCGAACAGCGCACCGTAGCCGACGATGGCGACGAGCAACTGGCCGATGACGACGCCCTTGACGCCGCGGATGAGGCCGAGGCGAATGCCGGCAAGGATTTCCGGAAGGGCTGCCCACAGGATGATCTTGCTATAGAGCGCCGGGCGCGAGGCGCCGTAGGAACGCGCCATCTCGATCAGCGACGGCGAGATATGACGGACCCCGGCGCGGGTGTCGAGAACGAGGATCCAGATCGCAAACAGGAACACCGCCGCAACGATCGTCTTCTCGCCGAAGCCGAACAGGATCATCAGCACCGGGACGATCGCCGAGAGCGGTGCGCTTGAAAAGATGTTGACCCACATGCCGAGCAGGTCGTCGGCGATCTTGACGCGTCCCATCAGGATACCCAATGGCACGCCGACAACGATCGACAGGGCCATGCCCGTCGCGAAGGCGCGAAGGGTCGTGACTGTCGCGCTCTGCCAGGACGGCGTCTGCACCAGGCTGACCGCTGCAACCAGCACGTCGCTAAACGGCGGCAGCAGAAAGACAAGGTCGAGCCGGCCGACGATTTCCCATACGACGCACCAGACCAGCAGGGACGCCATCATTGGCACACGGTAGCCAAACAAGGTCACGGCCGCTCACTCCACATACTGCTTCAGCCCCTGCCAGATCTCCTCGACAGTATCGAGATAGTGCCTGTCGCGATGGATGCGCTCGGGGTCGCCGGAGCGATCGATTTCCGGTTCGATGATCTGCGAAACCCGGCCGGGTCTCGGCGACAGCAAGACGATGCGGTCGGAGATGTAGACCGCTTCCTCGATCGAGTGCGTCACGAAGATGAAGGTCTTGTTCTGGTTGGTGCGCAGCCGGATCAGGTCTTCCTGGAACTTCCGCCGGTTCTGCTCGTCGACCGCCGAAAACGGTTCATCGAGCAGCAGAACGTCGGCATCGACCGACAACGCCCGCGCCAGGCCAACACGCTGGCGCATGCCGCCCGACAACTGATGCGGATATTTGTCCTCGAAGCCGGCGAGCCCCACCTCGGCGATGTAGCGGCGGGCGATCGCCTCGCGCTCGGCCTTGTTGGTGCCGCGCAACTCCAGTCCGAAGGCGACGTTGCGCATCACGGTCGCCCACGGCATCAGCGCAAAATCCTGGAACACGAAGGCGCGTTCGGGGCCGGGTGCGGTGACGTGCTTGCCGTTGATCGCGACGGTGCCGCCATCGGCTCGTATCAGCCCCGCTATGATCTTCAGCAGCGTCGTCTTTCCGCAGCCGCTGGGTCCGAGAAGGCTGGTCAGCTTGCCCCTGGGAAAGTCGAGGTCGATGCCGCGCAGCGCCTCGACATTGCCGTAGGTCTTGGAAATCCCTCTCACTTCCACGACTGAATCGATCGGTGCGGGAACCGGCGACGGTCCATTTCGCAATGCGGTCGCGCCCATCTTAAGCACCTCTGCTCTCGGGCCTGAAAACGCGGACTTCCACCCACTGCAGAAAGACGAGCGTCAGGGTGGAAAGCGCAATGATCGAGGCGATTGTTGCGTACATCTCGGCGTAGTCTGCGCGCGAGCGGTGAAAGGTGATGAGGTCGCCGATGCCGGTCGGGGTAATCAGCAGTTCGGCGAGCACCACGCCGACGAAGCCGGCTGCGACTCCAAGGCGCAAGCCGGCAAAAATCACCGGGCTTGCGTCCGGAAGGATGATCTTGGCGACGGTCTGCCAGCGGGTGCCGAGGAACGATCGGCACATGACGAGCAGCGACTCGTTGACGTTGCGCACGGCCTTGTAGGTATTGAGCACGATGACCGGCAGCGCCAGGATCATGACGGCGAGCGTCTTGGCGGTCATGCCTATTCCGTAGACAAAGGTGACCATCGGAATGAAGGCGGCGACCGGTGCTGCCTGAAGCACGATGAACACGGGGATCACCAGCCATTCGCCGGTGCGCCACAGGCCACAGATCGTGCCGAGGCCGACACCCAGGAACGCCGACAGGACAACGCCAAGCACCAGCGGCTGCAGCGTCGAAAGATAGGCGGTTGCCAGGCTGCCGTCGGCGAGCAGTCCGAAGAACGCGACGACCGTATCGGAAAAAGTCGGGAAGGCGAAGCTGACGGGAATACGCCCGGCCACCTCCCAAATTCCTGCGAACAGGGCGATCGACACCAGCCTGAGCAGGACCGGCTGGTCCCACGATGCGCCCGTTGCGCTGCGATTGGAAAGAGGAGCGAGGCCGGCAGCCTCGCCGTCGGTTCTGATGCTTACGGCCATCCGGCAGGCCGCCTATTTCTTGCCGAGCTTGGCGACGGCGCGGTCGATTGCGGAGACATCCCAGAAGTCCTCGACCTTGAGGCTGGCGGGATCGCCTTCGATCTGGCCGGCAAGGCTGAAGAAGGCAAAGTCGTCCTTGGCCGCATCGGCTCCGCCGCCGTTCAGCGCAAGACTGCCGGCTTCCGCGGTTTCCTTGTAGTATTCGGTGATTTCGCTGTCGGCTTCAGCGCCGAGATCCGGCAGCAGTTTATATTTGTTGCGAAGCTCGACGGCGACCGCGGGCTTCGCGGTGATCTCGCGCGCGGTCTTCATCAGTTCCTCGACCAGGATGTCGACGTCGGCGGCGTTGTTCTTCAGATAGTCCGCGGTCGCGAAAAGCGCTTCGTCAGAGGCGCCGAGATCCTCGACCGGCAGAACGATGAACTTGCCGGGGGCTTTGGCCTCGAGCGCACGCCGGTTGGCGGCATCGACGATCGACGCCTTGATGGTCCCTTGGAGCAGCGCATTGCGGCGAACCTCGGAACCCGGGACATAGCTGATGTTGCCGAGCTTGATGCCGTGGTTTTTCGCCATCAGCAGCATGACCGCCTCGGTGCCGGAGCCGCGCGCCTGGACGGCGACCTCCTGCCCGTCGAGATCCTTCCATTCCTTGTAGAATTCGCTGTTGACGACGGGAAAGAAGCGCAGCGTCGATATCTGCGCGAAAATGCGGATCGGCACGCCCACCTTCTGGATCAAGGTATAGGGCGCGCCGATGCCGACATCGGCCTGGCCGCCGACAATGGCTTGGGCAGCCAGATCCTCGTCATTGAGAACAATGAGCTCGACATTCACGCCGCGTTCCTTGGCGCGCTCTATCGCGGCGAGCGTCTGGATGGATTCGATGCCCGGAAGGTCGCCGAATGCGATGCGCATGTCGCCCGCATTTGCGGCCGACAAGGGCGCTGCACATGCCAGGACCGCGGCGAAAGCGGTGGCAAGGATGGTACGTCTGGACACGCCGGCCATTGTCATTCCTCCCGTTTTTTGTAACCATTTCCTTGATTGGTTAAGACTATGGGACGGATTGGTCAAGGAGAAACTGCACCGTATCGAAC
The DNA here is from genome assembly GCF_055811435.1 of Mesorhizobium sp. WSM4837. Lineage (NCBI taxonomy): Bacteria > Pseudomonadati > Pseudomonadota > Alphaproteobacteria > Hyphomicrobiales > Phyllobacteriaceae > Mesorhizobium > Mesorhizobium sp. WSM4837. Next base: position 39,964 of record NZ_JBVVQE010000040.1, on the reverse strand, counting down.
GGGTGTGTCCAGAAAACTCGGCAGTTGACGGTTTGAGCTAATCGTTTTAACACCGACAAGGGAAATCATATGCGGATTGGTTAAATTGATGGACGATCCCGGTAATGGCGGCCACGCCGCCCTGGTTCAGCTGCAGGCCTATCTTGCCCAGATGGATCATGCCGGTGAGACGCGGCTGCCTGCCGAGCGGGAACTGTCGGAGAGCCTCGGCGTATCGCGCGGCGATCTGCGCAAGGCGCTGGCGGTGCTCGAGAAGGACGGCCGCATCTGGCGTCACGTCGGCAGGGGCACCTTCGTCGGCAGCGGGCCGGTCGAGGAGACGATCGGCATTTCGGAAATCGCCGGGCGCACCAATCCGGCCGACGTGATGCGCGCGCGCCTCATCCTTGAGCCCGAAATTGCGCGCGAAGCGGCGCTGCACGCCACGCTTTCGGATATCGCCGCGATGCGGCAATCGCTGGTGCAGACGCGGGAGGCCGTCACGTGGCGGCAATATGAGAATGTCGACAATCTGCTCCACCGGCAGATTGCGCAGGCGAGCCGCAACAATGTGCTGCTCGGCCTGTTCGACGTGCTGAACGCCGTGCGCCGCACCGTGGTCTGGGGACGTCTCCGTTCAGAAGGCGCCCGCCCTCCGGCAGACCATCACAGCTTCGCCGACCATGAACGGATCGTCGAGGCGATCGCCGAGCGTGACCTCGGCGGCGCGGCGGCAGCGATGCGCCTGCATCTCCAGCAGGTCGAGCGGCGCCTGATCCCTGTCCGCGAAGCCGCCGAATAGCTCAGATGACCCGCTACAGCGACCTTCTTGGATGCGCGGCGCTGTTCGGGTTAAGCCCTACGCGCCGTAGCCGATGATGCCCTTGATCTCGAGGAAATCGTGGATCGCCCAATCGGCATATTCGCGGCCGTTGCCGGATTGCTTGTAGCCGCCGAACGGCGCGAAGGTGTCCCACTCCGGATAGTTGATCGAGACCTGCCCGGCGCGCAGCCGGCCGGCGACTTTTCGCGCGTGGTCGATATCCCCTGATTGCACGTAGGCGGCGAGGCCATAGACGGTGTCGTTGGCGATTTTCACCGCGTCATCGTCGTCATCATAGGAGATGACCGAAAGCACCGGCCCAAAAATTTCTTCCCGCTCGATGGTCATGCCCGGCGTGACGTGGCCGAAGACGGTCGGCCGCACGTAATAACCGCGATTAAGATGCTCCGGCCGGCCGGGACCGCCGGCGACCAGCGTTGCACCCTCGGCGATGCCGGCCTCGATCAGCCGCTGGATCTTGTCGAACTGGATGTTGCTGACCACCGGCCCGAGCCTGGTGTCTTCCGAGCGCGGATCGCCGACCTTGTGCGCCTCGGCCGCCTTCTTGGCGATCAGCAGCGCCTCATCGTGGCGGGCGGCCGGCACCAGCATGCGCGTCGGCGCATCGCAGGACTGGCCGCTGTTGCCGAAACAGGCATTGACGCCCTTGCGCACGGCCTTCTCGAAGTCGGCATCGGCAAGCACGATGTTGGGCGATTTGCCGCCGAGTTCCTGCGCCACGCGCTTGACCGTCTCGGCCGCCGTCTTGGCGACGATGATGCCGGCCCGGGTCGAGCCGGTGAAGGAAACCATGTCGACATCGGGATGTCCGGCCATGACCTGTCCGACATCCGGACCGGTGCCGTTGACCATGTTGTAGACCCCCTTCGGCGTGCCGGCCGCTTCCATCACTTCCGAAAAGACGATGCCGCTGATCGGCGCGATCTCGGAAGGCTTCAGCACGACCGTGCAGCCCGCGGCGATCGCCGGCGCCACCTTGCAGACGATCTGGTTGAGCGGCCAGTTCCATGGCGTGATCAGCGCGCAAACGCCGATCGGCTCCTTGACCACCATGGTGGTGCCGCGCTTCTCGCTGAATTCGTAATCCTCCAGCGCATGAATAGTGGCTTCCATATGTGCCCTGCCCGCCCAGGCCTGCGCCTGGCGCGCCCAGGTGATCGGCGCGCCCATCTCCTGGCTGACAGCCTGGGCGATATTCTCGTAGCGCTCGTTGTAGATTTCTAGGATGCGCTTCAGCAGCGTCAGGCGCTCGGCCTTGCTGGTCTGCGAAAAGGCCGGAAAGGCCGCCTTCGCCGCTGCCACGGCGCGGTCCACATCGGCCTTCGAGCCGACGGAGATTTTGGTGTAGGCCTCTTCGGTGGACGGATCGATCACATCCAGCGTCGCCGGCACCACGGGCGCGACCCATTTTCCGTCGATAAAGAAGTTCAGGTGATTGCTCATGGGTAGTGCCTCCGGTTTTCTGGAAGGATAGGGTCAGATGGGCAGCATAGGGCAGTTAGCGCCGCGGCGCAGGCTGATATGCGCCACGTCGCCGACGCTGAATTGAAAACCTTCCGCCCGGCGTGGCGCATCGATTACCACTGGTATCCCCTGCCCCAATTCGGCGTGCAGGCGCAAGGTGCGGCCGTGAAAGACGATGCTGCTCACCCGCACCGGCGCGGTGCCGGTCGCTGCTTCGGTCGCCGCCAAAAGATCCTCCGGACGCACTCCGATGGTTCGCACCGCGCCTTCTCCCGGCACTTCGCCGGCTTCCGACGTGGCTTCGAGCGGCAGGGCGCCGGCGGCGAAACGCAACCGATCGCCGTCACGGCCGACAAAGCGCGACTGCAGCAGGTTCATCGTGCCGATGAAACTGGCGACGAATTTGGTGGCGGGCCGGTCGTAGAGCGTGGCCGGCGGCGCAATCTGCTCGATGCGGCCCTTGTTCATGATGACGATACGGTCGGAGATCGACAGCGCCTCGGTCTGGTCGTGGGTGACCATGACGAAAGTGGTGCCGAGCCGCGACTGCAGCCGCTTCAATTCGACCTGCATCTGTTCGCGCAGATGCGCATCGAGCGCCGACAGCGGCTCGTCGAGCAGCAGCACACGTGGTTCGCAGACAATCGCACGGGCAAGCGCGACGCGCTGACGCTGGCCGCCAGACAATTCGGACACGCGGGCGCCGAGCTTCTCGGCAAGGCCAACCATGTCGAGCGCTTCGCCGACGCGCTTTGCCTGTTCTGCCCCGGAAAGCTTGCGCAGCGACAGGCCGAAGCCGACGTTTTCGGCGACGTCCATGTGCGGAAACAGCGCATAGTCCTGGAACACGGTGTTGACGGGACGGTCGAACGGCCGCAGCGAAGTAATGTCACGGCTGTCGAGCAGCACCCGTCCGCTCGACGGGCTTTCGAATCCTGCGATCACCCGCAGGCTAGTGGTCTTGCCGCAGCCAGATGGGCCGAGCAAGGTCAGGAACTCGCCGCGGGCAATATTGAGATCGACGGCGTCGAGTCCGACAATGCCGCCGGGGAAAATCTTCGACACCGCCTCCAGCCGGACGAGAGGATCAGGCGCCATCGCGAACCTCGGACGGCTTGGTCGTGTTGACCCAGAGGATCTGGCAGCGCTCGGCGCCCGGATTGCGGAAGGCATGCAGCAAGGTGCTCTTGAAGGCGAAGCTGTCGCCGGTCTTCAGCCCGTAGGTGGTTGAATCGATCACGAGTTCGACCTCGCCCGACAGGACGAAACCGAATTCGTGCCCGGGATGGGCGTAGGCTTCGACGGTGCCGCCACCGGCTTCTACCGTCACCAGCATGCCGGTGAGCGTAGCGGCCGGCGGCGACAGCAGCGCCTTGGCGATGCCTTCCGACTTCACCGGGATCTGGCGCCGACTGTTGGCGCGCACGCAATAGAGATCGCTGACGGCATCGTTGCCGTCAGCAATCAGCGCCGACGGCTCGATGTCGAGAGCGGCGGCGAGCGGCCAGATCACCTTGACGCGAAGCGAGGACAAGCCGCGCTCGATCTGGCTGAGCGCCCCGATCGAAACGCCGGCCTTGGCGGCGAGCTCGGCCAGCGAAAGACTGCGTTCCAGCCTAAGCGCCCGCACGCGCCGGCCGACCCGCACATCGGCGTCGTCTTTCGGCTTTTCAGCCGCTTGGTCCAGTATATCCATCTGTTTCCCGACCTCGTTTTCGGTATCCTGGAGCGGCGCTTCGCGGTTCTCCCTTCTCCCCTTGTGGGAGAAGGTGGATCGGCGCGCAGCGCCGAGACGGTTGAGGGGTGCTGGCCGGAGCGCGGTTGTGCCGAGCTGGACCACCCCTCATCCGACGGAGCTGAGCCTGTCCTCGGGCTTGCCGAAGGCAAGACCCGTGGGCTCGGCCACCTTCTCCCACAAGGGGAGAAGGAAGAGCGAACTCAGCCGCCTGCCTTGACCTTCTCGAACATCTTGGCGAGTTCGTCATTCTGTTTCATCGGCCCGGTGAAGACGGTAGTCTTCAGCATCACTTCCGGATCGGACGGCAGTTGCAGCTTTTCCAGTTCCTCCTTCGGCACCGCGGCGAAGGCCGAGCTGTTTGAGCTGCCGTAACCATAGGTCTGAATCAGGTATTTTCCCGAATCCGTCTCCAGCCGGCTGTTGATGAAATCATAGGCGAGGTCGACATTCTTGGCGTCCTTGAGCATGACGAAGCCGCACGACCAGGTCAGCATGCCTTCCCTAGGCTTCATGAACTCGACCGGCACGCCCTGCTTCTTCAGCGAGGTGGCCGACGCGTTCCAGGTCATGGCGGCGACCAACTGGCCACTCGCCAGCGCCTGTTCGACCGAGGTCATGTCGGTGGTGTAGTTGGAGAGCAGCGGGCGCTGCTCGCGCAGTTTTTCAGCCACCTTTTCCATCTGTTCCGGCGTCATGTCGAACGGATTGACACCGGCGAGAAGCGCCGCCACCACCGGCGTGTCGTGGACGGCATCGATCGTCGCCATGCGCCCGGCATATTGCTTGTCCCACAAAAGGCTCCAGCTCGGCTCCGGGTTCTTCACCAGATCGGTGCGGTAAAGGATCGAGGTGTTGCCCCAGTCCCACGGCACCATCCAGACTTTGCCGTCGCCGGCCTGCAGGTCGGGCAGGTTCTTGAAAACCGGAAAGATCGAATCCCAGTTCTTGATGCGCTTGGTGTCGATTGGCTGCAGCAGGCCTTCCTTGTTCCAGCGCGCCACCTTGTCGTAGCAGGGATGCGCGACGTCAGGACGGAAACCGGCCTTGACCTTGGTGAAGGCGTCATCGTCGTCGCCGAACATCGAGGCCTCGACGCCATCGGGGTGTGCGGCGAGGAAGCTCTTGTTGAAGTCGGGAAGTTCGTAGCCCGACCAGGTGAAATATTGCAGCTTGTCGGCCGCAAGCGCGACGGTCGACGAAAGCGCCAGCGCGAAGGCTGCCAATCCGGCTTGGACTGTCTTGCGATTTATCGATTTCAGGTCGAATGCCATTGCAGTTCTCCTCTTTTGGTTTCTTCTGGTTTGGGCAGGTTGGCGGGCACTGGCCGCTGAGCGGCGGCGAGCCCGCGATGGCGCAGGATTTCGGCAATTGCCGCGATGACGAAGGACACGGCCAGGATGGCCGTGCCCAGTGCCATGACGGTCGGCAGCGATTTCGGGAAACGCAGCTGGCTCCAGATATAAAGCGGCAAGGTCGGTTCGGTGCCGGCGAGGAAGAAGGCGACGATGAACTCGTCGAAGGAGATCAGGAAGGCCAGCATGAACGCTGATACAATGGCGGGCAGGCTGAGCGGCAGCATGACCCGCCTGAATGTCGTCCAGTCGGAGGCGCCGAGATCGAGTGCCGCCTCGTGGATGGTCTTGGGTATAGCGGCGAAGCGGCTTTTCATGATCACCACCGTCGTCGGCAGCGCCACCAATATGTGGCCGAGCACGATGGCCGTGCGTGACGGACCGAAGCCAATGAGGTTGACCAGGATCAGCAGCGAGATGCCGACGATGACGCCGGGGATCAGGATCGGCAGCCGCGCGATAGCGCTGATCGTGAAGGCAAGCGGCGAACGGCCGAAGAGATCCATGTAGGACACGGTGATGCCGCAGAGCGTGGCACCGGTGGCGGCAATTGCACCGATGACGAGGCTGTTGGCAAGCGCGCCGGACAGCGCCGAATTGCCGGACAGCGTCGTGTACCATTCAAACGTGAAGCCTTGCAGCGGAAACGCCGCCTGGATCGAATCGTTGAAGGAAAACAGCGGGATCAGCGAGATCGGCAAATAGAGGAATACCAGATAGACAAGCACGTAGGCGCCGAGCCAGCGGCCACCTTGCTTTGCGTCTATGCGCGCGGCGCTCATGTGCGGCTGCCAAACCTGCGGTCGGCGGAACGCACGACCAGCACCACGGCAAGGATGACCAGCATGACGGCAACGGCGAGTGCTGCGCCGAACGGCCAGTCATTTGCCTTGCCGAACTGGGCCTGGATCAGCGAGCCGATCATGGTGCCGGCAGGGCCGCCGACCAGCGCCGGGGTGACATAATCGCCGACCGTCGGCACGAAGACGACGAGAGCCGCCGCCAGCACCCCCGGCATCGAATTCGGCAGCACGACGCGGCGAAAGCTGGTGAACGGTCTGGCGCCGAGATCGGAAGCAGCTTCGAGCAGCGATTTCGGGATCGTGTCCAGCGCCACATAGATAGGCAGGATGGCGAACGGCGCATAGGCGTGAGCCAGCGTGACGACGACGGCGGCCGGCGTGTTGAGAAACGCCAGTGTCGGTTCGGACCAGATGCCGCTTTCGACGAGCGCCGAGTTCAGCACGCCATTGTAGGCAAGCACGATTTTCCAGGCGAAGACGCGCAAGAGATAGCTGGTCCAGAACGGCAGCGTCACCAGAAACAGCAGCAGCCCGCGCCGCCGTCCGGCATGGAAGGCCAGGTAGTAGGCGACGGGATAGGCGGTGACGACCGTCGCCAGCGTCACCAGGCCGGCAATGGCCAGCGAGCGCAGCGTTACCGTCCAGTAGAGCGGGTCGGATGCCACGGTGATGAAATTCGCAAAAGTGAAACCGGCGCCCAGCAGCGAACCGTCATTGCCGCGAAGGGCGAGGAAAACCACGAGGCCGAGGGCAAACAGGATCAGGAAGAAGGTGACCAGCCCGCCCGGCAGCAGCATGGCCAACCGGAAACCCGTCGAGGATCGGGACTCCGGCAGCGGCTGCCTTGCAACGACGGTCGACATCGGGGTTGCCCATCGAAATTTGAAATCACTCAAGAATTTTTCATAATCATGAAACTGTCAAGCTGATTCCTGCATCGGCATAAAATCAGCGCTCGAATGCATCCAGCATACGATACCAGGCGATCGTCGCGGCGACGCCGACCTGCCGAAAGACGTGGAATGGGATCGGCCGGATCTGCGAAACCGGGAACGGCAATTGCCTGGCGTCGCCGCTCGCCAGATAGCCAGCAATGCGCTCGCCAAGCGCGGTCATTAGGCCGACGCCACGGCCCTGGCAGCCGATCACTGCCATCAGGCCCTGCTCGGGCTCGTGGATATGCGGGAGGTGATCCGACGTCATCGCCACCCGGCCAAACCAGCGCTTTTCGATGGCGACTCCGGATAGCGCCGGATAGAGCCGGAGCAGCGCGCGCTCGAGATGCGCCCAATCACTTTCGCTGGTCGGCAGCGCCATTCGGCCCCGCCCGCCGAGCACCAGCCGCCCGTCGGCACTCTTGCGGTAATAAACGAGGATGCGACGTGAGTCCGATACTGCTTGCCCTTCCGGTAAAATCCCGGCCGCCAGATCGGACGGCAGCGGTGCTGTCGCGATCTGGAAGGAGTGCAGCGGAACGATCGTTTCGGCGAGACCAGGGAGCAGGTCGCCGGTATAGGCGTTCGTCGCCAGAATGACCGCTTTGGCCTGCAATTCGGCGCCGCCCTCCGTCGAGATGCGCCAAATGCCGGCGTTGTTGTCGAGGCGTATCACGTTCTGGTGTTCGGCGATCTTCACGCCCGCGGCCGAGGCGATCCGTGCCAGTTCCGACGTGTAGGCCAGCGGATCAATCACGCCGGCGCGGCGGTCGAGCCAGCCACCGAGATAGCCCTGCGCGCCAGTCAACGCGGCGATGTCGGTCTGGCTCAGAAGCCGGACATCGGCGCCACGGTTCCGCCACTGCCGGTCCCTGTTCGCCGCCGCCTTCAGCGCCGTCTCGGTGTGCGCTGCCTGAATCCAGCCATTGCGGCCGAACGGCACCGCCAGTTTCTCGTCGCGGATCAATTCGAAGACGGCGTCCGCCGTCGAGGCGGCAAAATTGACGAGGATCTCGCCGCGTTCGGAGCCAAAATGCTCCAGCAGCCATTCCGGATCATATTTCAGGCCGGGGATGACCTGACCGCCATTCAGGCCCGATGCGCCTTGGCCGATTTCGCCGGCTTCCAGCACCTGCACGGCAAGGCCGAACCGGGCTGCCTGCAAGGCTGTCGACAGACCGAGAATCCCGCCACCCACAATGACGAGATCGGCACGCTGGCGGCCGGGAAAAAGCGACCGGAACGCAGGGGCCGCCGGCGGCTTCCGCCAGATCGGATCGGAAAACGGTAGGGGCAAGAGTCACCTGAATGTACTTCGTCAAATGAAAATCCTAGTGACGATTTCATGATTTTGAAAGAGCCTTTGATCTCGGCATCAGGGGGATTGAAGAGGAAGGCGTCCGCCACTGCGAAATGCAGCGCAGGGGCTCGACCGCGAGGAACGGGATAGACCTTTGTCGGGAATTTGTTGAAAGTGCCGCCGCCGCGGCCAGGCTTTTGATGAACCATCGGTCCGCAGCGACGACGCAGAACAAGACAGCAGAGGACCGCAAGCCATGACGAACGCCACCCTCCTGCCCGACGAGGGCCTCTTCATTGGCCGCGCCCGGACGAGCGAAGCATCGCATCCGCTGGTGGTCACGGTACGCGGCGGCACGGTCTTCGACATCACCTCCAGCATGGCACCAACCGTGCGCGACGTCTGCGAGATGCCGGACCCAGCAGGCTACGTCCACACCGCCGCGGGCGAACCGATCGGATCGCTCGATGCAATCGCCGCCAACAGTTTCCAGGCCGCGCGCGATCCGCAACAACCGTACCTGCTCTCTCCGGTCGACCTGCAGGCGATCAAGGCATCGGGCGTCACCTTCGTCGTCAGCCTGCTCGAACGGGTCATCGAGGAGCAGGCGCGCGGCTCGGCCGAGAAAGCGGACGCCATTCGCGCCGACATTGCCGGGCTGATCGGCCACGATCTGTCGAAGCTCAAGCCAGGCTCGCCGGAGGCGATGGAGATCAAGGCCAAGCTGATCCAGCGCGGCGCCTGGTCGCAATATCTGGAAGTGGGAATCGGCCCCGACGCCGAAATCTTCACCAAATGCCAGCCGATGGCGTCGGTCGGCTTCGGCGCCGATGTCGGCCTGCATCCGGTCTCCACCTGGAACAATCCGGAGCCGGAGATCGCCATGATCGCCGCCGGCAGCGGCAAGATCGTCGGCGCCACGCTCGGCAACGACGTCAATCTGCGCGACGTCGAAGGGCGCTCGGCGCTGTTGCTCGGCAAGGCCAAGGACAACAACGCTTCGGCCGCGCTCGGCCCGTTCATCCGGCTGTTCGACGATAATTTTTCCATTGGTGACGTGAAGCAGGCCACCGTGCGGCTGAAGGTCGAGGGCGAGGACGGTTTCTCGCTGGAGGGCGCCAGTTCGATGGCCGAGATCAGCCGCTCGCCCGAAGAACTGGTCGCCGCCGCCATGGGCCCGCATCACCAGTACCCCGACGGGCTGGCGCTCTACCTCGGCACCATGTTCGTGCCGTCGAAGGATCGCGGCGAAAAGGGCAAGGGCTTCACGCACAAGGTGGGCGACATCGTCACCATCTCATCGGAGAAATTCGGCGCCCTGATCAACCGGGTGCGGCTGTCGCCCGACTGTCCCCCCTGGACCTACGGCGCCAGCCATCTCATGCGCGACCTTGCCAGGGCTGACCTCATCTAGCTTCCGTCCCGCCTGCGCCTCGTCTTCGGCGCCGAGTACCGCTTGCCGCAAAAGATATCAGCCAAACTGATGCGATCTGATGGGATGGCTGATGGCGCGTGGTCGTGCGCCAACTACCACTGGCAAATGGAGGCTTGCCATTGATCGAAAAAGCGGATGCTCTGATGCATCCAGATCGCCGCTGGCAAGAATTCGGTCAGGGCTTGCCGTGATCGTCGCCGGAGCTGGAGGACGTTTTCAAAATGGGAGGAAATCAAATGCTGACGAGGCTACGACTATTTGTATTCGGCTTGATCGTGGCGCTGGCGATTCCGGCGGCGGCACAGGCCAAGACCTTCTACTGGATTTCGCATGGCGGCCCGGCCGATCCGGTCTGGACCTACTTCCTCGCCGGCGCCAAGCAATGGGCGACGGACACCGGCAACACCGTCAACACCTCGTTCCACAATGGCGACGTGTCGTCCCAGCAGGAGGCTGTTCGCGCCGCCATCGCGGCAAAAGCCGACGGCATCACCACCACCAGCCCTGACCCGGGCAGCCTTATCGAGCTCGTCAAGGAGGCACGAGCGGCAAACATCCCGATCATCAACTTCAACACGCCCGATCCGAAGGCGGACTTCAACGCCTATGTCGGCGGCGACAACGTCACCTTCGGCAAGAACTGGGCTCAGTATCTGGTCGACAAGGGCCTGGTGAAGAAGGGCGATTTTGTCTGGATGCCGGTTGAAATCCCCGGCGCCACCTATGGCGTCCAGGAAGAAGAGGGCATCAAGAGCGTCTTCGGGCCGCTCGGCATCACCTATGAAATCACCGAGGCCACGCTCGACCAGGCCGAAGCAATCAACCGCATGGTCGATTATCTCACCGCCAACAGGGCCAAGGTCAAGGCGATCATTGGCCTCGGCGATCTGGTGACCGGCTCGATCAAGCGGGTGTTCGACCAGGCCGGCATCAAGCCGGGCGAAATCCCGGTCGTCGGCTGGGGCAACTCGCTCGACACCACCCAGGAGGTGCTGACCGGCTACGTCAACGCCGCACAATGGCAGGATCCGCAGGCGACCAGCTATGTGGCGCTTTCGATCGCCAACATGGCCGCCAGCGGCATTCCGCCCGGCTTCGACGTGATCACCGGCGCGCTCTACGAAAAGGACACCGCGCAGGTCTACGACGACATCCTGTCCGGCAAATAAAACCGCGATCGGGATGGTCGCGGCACGCCTGCCACGATCATCCCCATCATCCCGCTGAGCCTCGAACCGCCTCATGCGATATCGGGCTTGGCCAGTTCCAACCATGTCGCGGGTCCAACGTGGAAAACGGTTCCATCATCCAACGCTCGATCGCCAGGCCGGAATTCGGGCCCTTCGTGCTGCTCGTCGTCGAGCTTGTCGTGTTCTGGGGGTTCAACCACGACTTCCTGTCACCGCAGAACATCAGCAACATACTCGCCTTCACGGTCGAGCTCGGCCTGATCGCGCTGGCGATGACGCTGTTGATGACTTCAGGCGAATTCGACCTCTCCGTCGGATCGCTGTTCGGTTTCTCGCCCGTCTTGATGTGGACGCTCTTCAACAGCGGCCTCACGTCGCTGGAGGCCGGCTTCGTGTTGGCCTTGCTGGTTGCCGCCTTCATCGGGCTGGTCAATGGCTGGTTCGTGACGCAACTCAAGATACCGTCCTTCCTGGTGACGCTCGGCATGCTGCTGGTGGTGCGCGGCACCGCTCTGTTCGTCACCAGCGGATTCCCGCAGCGGACCTGGAGCGCCGAAGGCAGCTGGCTCGCCGAGGCGCTGGTCGGTGATTTCTTCATCGGGCCGTTCCGCATCTACATGTCGCTGTTCTGGTTCATCGCAGCCGCGATCGCACTTGGCTACGTGCTGACGCAGAGCCGCACCGGCAACTGGATCCAGGCGGCCGGCGGCAACCCCAATGCGGCAAGGGCGCGCGGCGTCAATGTCAGCGGCGTCAAGATCGGCCTGTTCATCCTGTCGTCGATCATGGCCTCGCTTGCCGGCGTCATCAGCTCGCTGCGCACTTCGGCCGCCAACCCGAACAGCGGCACCGGCTACGAGCTCGAAGTCATCGCCATGGTGGTGATCGGCGGCACCGCGCTGACCGGCGGACGCGGCACCATCATCGGTACTGTGCTCGGCATCCTGATCCTGCGCGTGATGCGCAACGGCATCGTGCTGATCGGCGTGCCTGGGCTTGCCTACAACATCTTCATCGGCGCGATCATCCTCGGCATGATGGCGCTCCACTCATGGCTGGAACGCCGGCATCAGGCGGGGACTTGAACCATGGCTGAGCCGCTTGTCCGCATGGAAAACATCCGCAAGTCCTACGGGCGCGTGCAAGCGCTGGTGGACGCCAATTTCCATGTCAACGAAAAGGAGATCGTCGGTCTGCTCGGCGACAATGGCGCCGGCAAGTCGACGCTGATCAAAGTCTTGTCGGGTGCGGTCCCGCTGACCAGCGGCGACATCTTCATCCGCGGCAAGAAGGTGGACTTGCGCAGCACCAGCGACGCCATCGCCCACGGCATCGAGACGATCTACCAGGACTCCGCACTGGTCACGCAATTGTCGATCGCGCGCAACCTGTTCCTCGGGCGCGAGCCGATCAAGCCGCCGCGTTTCCTCAACCGTATGGACCAGGAGGCGATGAACGTGGTTGCCCGCGATCTGCTCAAGCAGGTCGGCATCTCGAAGGACATCCCGCCGACCACACCAATCGGCTCACTCTCAGGCGGCGAGCGGCAGGCGGTGGCGATCGCGCGCGCCATGCATTTCGACAGCGACCTCATCATCCTCGACGAGCCGACCAACAATCTCGGCGTCGCCGAGACGCAAGGTGTGCTGAGTTTCGTGCGCAGCGCCCGCGATTCGGGCCATTCCTGCATCTTCATCGCCCACAACATCCACCACGTCTTCCAGGTGGTCGACCGCATCGTCGTCATGCGCCGCGGCAAGGTGGTTGCCGACGATATCGATCCGAAGAACACCAACGTCGCGGAAGTCGAACGGATCATCACCGGCATGTCCGACAAGGAGATCCAGGACGCCATCGCGCGGGGGAAGCAACCACAAGGCTGAGTGGCCAGTTGGAAGCCGGGTTGGCCGTATCTCTGGTACAGGATCACATCGGCTCCTATGACTGCGACTATGAAAGCCACCGTTGCGGACATCGCCAGAAGCTGCGGGCTATCGACCGCGACGGTTGACCGGGTGCTGAACAACCGGCCGGGCGCCAGCGCCGCCAACCGGCAGCGGGTGATGGAGGCGGCCAAGCAGCTTGGCTATTTGCCGGTCGTGGATCAGGTCACGCTGCCCTCGCGGCCGGCGCATCTCGAGTTCTTCCTGCCGATCGGCTCGAACGCCTTCATGATGGATCTGGCAAATCATATCGAGGACTATGCCGCGCGCCTGCCGCTTGTCGCCTCCTGTCGGATCCACAAGCTCGCCGGCATCTCGCCGAACGCGTTGCAGGCGGCCGTCGAAAACCTCTCGCTTAGGGCGAACGGCGTCGGTGTCATTGCGATCGATCACCCGAGAACGCGCAACATCCTGCGCGAGATCGTCGAAGCCGGCATCCGCCTGGTCACGCTGGTGTCGGACGTTCCGGGCGCGCCGCGATCGGCCTATGTCGGCATCGACAACCGTGTCGCCGGGCGCACCGCAGCCCTTTTGATGGGACGTTTCCTGGGCGGTCGCACGGGCCATCTGGCGATGATCGTCGGCTCGCGCTCCTATCGCGGGCATGAGGAACGCGAAATGGGCTTTCGCTCGGTGCTCGGCGAGGAGTTCCGCAATTTGACCGTGACCAGCGCCGTCGAGATCAACGACGAGCCTGATATCAGCTACACGGCGACGATGAAGGCGCTGCACAACGAGCCGGAACTGCTCGGTATCTATTGCGTCGGCGCCGGACGCTCGGGCGTGGCGAAAGCGCTGCTGGAAGCCAAGCCGCAAAGGAAGCCGGTGTTCATCTGTCACGACCTGACGAGGGCGACACGCGGCTATCTCGTCGACGATCTGCTCGATGTCGTCATCGACCAGAATGCACGACTGATCGCCGAGCAATCGGTCATTCGCCTGCTCGGCTCGATCGCTTCCTCGGCGCCTTATCTGACGCGGAAATTCATCGAACCGCGCCTTATCTTCAAGGAGAATGTTCCGGTCCAGTGATGCCACGCAAGCGCCACGGTTGGTCGCGGCGATGGCTAATATTCGGTTGATAGCGCGAATCTGCACATCTGCTATGCATCTTTTGCTATTGCCGAATCATTGGGCAACCGCTAATTTCGCAGGTGTCGGCCATCTACTCCTCCCAGATGCGATGCCGACGCTGAGTGCGGCGCACCTCCTCCCGCGTCGTATTCGAAATCGAGCCCGCTGCCACCTCCTCCCGGCAGCGGGCTTTTTTTGTTCTTGGGTGTCGGGCAAGGCGGCGGCAATCGCCAACGGCTGGTTCGGGCAGCGCCGCAGCCCCATCGGAATCCCGCCACACTTGTCACTCTCACCAATTCGCCATCGGACCTAGCCTGCTCACAACCAGCAGCGACCGCCGCGCGCAAGAGCGCGGCGACAGACCGGCAACGGAGACGTGAGATGACAGCACATGCCAAGGCAAAAGAGTACTCGCGGCGCGGCTTGCAATGAACACGCCAGCGATCGTTTCGCCGCTTGCGAGACTATCTGGCCCTGAACGAGGTGATCAGGCCTTCCGCCATGCGGACAAACTGCGCGCTGGGGCCTTCGGCTCCGACGCTTTGCAGGCTGACACGGGCGCCTTCAAGCAGCAGCGACAATGTATCGGCGAGAAGCTCTGCCTGGCCGATGCCGGCATCCCGACACAGGCCGACGAGACGGTCGCGCTGAGCCTGCTTGAGTTCCTTGATGACCCGACGGGCCGGATGGTCGGTCTCGCTCAACTCGATGGCGGCGTTGGCCATGTCGCAACCGCGGCCGTCCATCATCAGGCAATCGGCTGCCATCCGAACCCAGGCATGCAGTTGCGCAAGCTTGTCGCCCGGATGCTCCGCCTCGAACTTTTGCCACATCGCGTTGGCGCTGCATGCGGTCGCCCGCAGGCACTCGATGACCAGATCGTCCTTGGACTCGAAATGACGGTAGAGCGTCATCTTGTTGGTACCGGCGGCCTCAGTGATCGCGTCGACGCCGACGCCCTTGATGCCATGCTTGTGGAACATATCCCGTGCCGTCTCCAGGATGCGATCCCGGGGGCGGATGCGTTCCGCCGTGCCGTCTTCCATCAAAACCTCCTTGGTTTCCGGGATTTCCGAAAAATCCCTCGGTACACCTCTTGACTAGGGTGTTACCGGTCTGTAACTTCTAGATGTTACTTACTGGTAACACCCCCATTGCCTCGTGTCAATCTCGCAGGCGCCTGTGAACAGCCTCCGCCAAATCGGCCCAGGCATGAAACTGCGCCCCAGGCGACTTTGGCCGCGAAAAGGAAGACCACCCGATCTGCGGCGGCGTACGCCACAGATCGCCAAAGCCAGGAGCCGCTACGATGTCGCAGCGCAAAGATTTGACGATCGACGAAGTTGTGAAGGATCCGATGATCCGGATGCTGATGCAGGCCGACCGTGTCGACCCGCGCTCTTTCGAGACGATGCTGCGTAGCCTTGCGGATGCGCAAGGCCGCAGCCGCAAGGCGCCGCCTCGTTTCCTGGAAGATTCCGGGCAAAGCCGCAGCCGGCGGCTGTCAAGGGTGGCCAAGGCGTTTGGCCAGGCAAGAGCATCGGGCGAGGCGTGCGTGTCATGGTAAATTTCTTCATCCACCGTCCGATCTTCGCATCGTCGATCGCCATCATCATGGTGCTCGCCGGGACGATCTGCTATTTCCTGCTGCCTGTCTCGCAGTTTCCCGATATCACGCCGCCTCAGGTGGTGGTCAGCGCCAACTATCCTGGCGCCAGTGCGCAAGTCGTGGCCGATACCGTCACGACGCCGCTCGAACAGCAGATCAACGGCGTTCAAGGCATGACCTACATGTCGTCGTCGAGCTCCAATGACGGCTCGTCGACGATCACCGTTACCTTCGAGGTCGGCTATCCCCTGAGCACCGCCGCCGTTGACGTCCAGAACCGCGTCTCACAGGCGGCGTCCTCGCTGCCGGCCATTGTCAACCAGGGCGGCGTGACGATCAAGAAGCAGAACCCGAACTTCGTCCTGATCGTCAATCTCACCTCGCCCGACGGCTCCGTCGATCCGGTCGCGCTCAGCAACCTCGCCTACCTGCAAGTGGTCGACCCGCTGAAGCGCCTGCCCGGCGTCGGCGACGTGCAGATCTTCGGCGAGCGGCGCTATTCGATGCGCGTATGGCTCGATCCCGACAAGCTCGCCAATCTCGGCATCACCGCCGTCGATGTCCAAAACGCCATTGCCGAGCAGAATGTCCAGGTTGCGGCCGGCAAGATCGGGCAGTCGCCGGCGCCGGCCGGCACCGCTTTCGAAATGCAGGTCAATGCCGTCGGCCGACTGAGCGATCCCAAGGAATTCGGCGATATCATCGTGCGCGCCGATGCCGCAAACGGTTCGCTGGTGCGGTTGCGCGACGTCGCGCGCATCGAACTCGGCGCCCTGCAATATTCGTCTTCGGCCTTCTTCGGCGAGGACCCGACCGTGGTGCTGGCGGTCTACCAGATGCCGGGCTCGAACGCCCTCGATCTGCAGCAGCGCGTCAAGGACAAGATGCAGGAACTGTCGGCCCGTTTCCCCAAGGGCGTCAGCTACGCCATGCATTACGATACGACACGTTTCGTTTCGGCGTCGATGCACGACGTGCTGGTCACGCTCGGCGAGGCGCTGGTCCTGGTTGTCGCGGTGGTGTTCATCTTCCTGCAGAGCTGGCGCACCACGATCATCCCGACGATCGCGATTCCCGTGTCGCTGGTGGCCACGCTCGTCGTCATGTACATGTTCGGCTTCTCGCTGAACATGCTCAGCCTGCTCGGCATGGTGCTGGCGATCGGCCTCGTCGTCGACGACGCGATCGTCGTCGTCGAGAATGTCGAACGCCAGTTGGAGGCCGGCCTCAAACCGCTGGCTGCGACGCGCGCGGCGATGGCCGAGGTCACCGGCCCGATCATCGCCACGACCGCCGTGCTGATGGCCGTGTTCGTGCCGGTCGCCTTCATACCTGGCGTTTCCGGCCGGCTCTACAACCAGTTTGCCCTGACGGTGGCGATCTCCTTCGGCATCTCCGCCTTCGTCTCGCTGACGCTCACCCCGGCGCTCAGCGCCGCTTTCCTGCGCCACCGCCCGGCAACGCAATTCGTGCTGTTCCGCTGGTTCAACACGGGCTTCGATCGGCTGTCGCATGCCTATGCCAATGGTGTGCGCTTCCTCATCCGCCTGCGCTGGATCATGCTCGGCATATTCGCGGCTGGGCTTGTCGCGACTCATTTCGTCTGGCAGCGCCTGCCCTCGACCTTCCTTCCGGTCGAGGACCAGGGCTATTTCTTCGTGGTCATCCAATTGCCGGATGGGGCGTCGCTGGAACGCACCGACGCGGTGGCGCGGAAGGCACGCGAGATCCTGCAGAACACGCCTGGTGTCGATATCGTCGGCTCGATCAGCGGCTTGAACTTCCTCACCAGTGCCGCCCAGTCGAACTCGGCGGTGGAATTCGCCATCCTGAAGCCATGGGACGAACGCGGCCCTGACCAGAGCGCCTCGAAGCTCGTCGCCGACGTGCGCTCGAAGCTCATGGAACTTCCGGAAGCGTTCGCGCTAAGCTTCGATCCGCCTTCGATCCCGGGCATCGGCACGACCGGCGGCTTTGAATTCCAGGTGGAGGACCTGACCGGTCGCGGCAGCGCTGCGCTCAACGACGCGACGCAGGCAGTGCTGGCCGAAGCGCGCAAGCAGCCCGAACTCAACCCGCAGCAATTGTTCTCGTCGTTCTCGACCTCGACGCCGCAGTTCAACTACGACCTCGATCGCAACAAGGCGAAGCTGCTCGGTCTCAGCCTGCCCGACGTGTTCAACACACTGCAGATCTATCTCGGCTCGCTCTATGTGAACGACTTCAACCTGTTCGGCCGGACCTTCCGGGTGACGATCCAGGCCGACAAGGATGCGCGTGCGGGTGCCGCCGACATTTCGCGGCTCTATGTCCGCAATGCCTCCGGCGGCATGGTGCCGTTGAGCACGCTCGGCAAGCTGGTGCCTATCGTCGGCCCGGAAACCGTCCCGCACTACAACAACAATGCGTCGGCCCTGATCAATGGCGGTGCCGCACCCGGCTTCTCCTCGGGCCAGGCGGTCGCTGCGATGGAACGTGCCGCCGCCACGGCGCTGCCGAAGGATTTCGGCTACGAATGGACGGGCATCACCTATCAGGAGCTCAAGGCCGGATCGATCGCCTCGATCGTCTTCGGTCTCGCCATGGTCTTCGTCTTCCTGATCCTTGCCGCCCAATATGAGAGCTGGGCCATGCCCTTCATGGTCCTGCTCGCGGTGCCGCTTGCCCTGTTCGGCGCCTTTGTCGCCTTGCTTATGCGCGGCATGCAGATCGACGTCTATTCGCAGATCGGTTTCGTCATGCTGATCGGGCTGGCGGCAAAGAACGCCATTCTGATCGTGGAGTTTGCCCGGCGCCGGCGCGAGGAAGGTCTCAGCATCGTCGACGCCGCAATGGAAGCGGCGCGCCTGCGGCTGCGGCCCATCCTGATGACCGCCTTCGCGTTCATCCTCGGTGTGCTGCCGCTGATGTTCTCGACAGGTGCCGGTGCAGCCAGCCGCCAGTCGATCGGCACCACCGTCTTTGGCGGCATGGTCGCAGCGACGATCCTGTCGCTGGTGTTCGTGCCGGTCTTCTACGCGGTGATCGAGCAGCTGCGCGAGCGCGGCAGCAAGAGCGAGCCTGTCGCCGAACCGACTGAACCAACTGCCGAACCCGCTTTCGAGCGATTGGCCGAAGCGGCCGAATAGAATTGGAGAATGATCATGCGTAAATGGAAAATTGCGTTGGGAGCGGCTGTTGCCGTGGGGGCGGTCTCGATGGCCAGCGTCCACTTGCTCGACATGGGTAATTTCGGCCTCAACGCCGGCACGGCAGGGGCGGCAACGCCTGAGCCCGCGGCGCCCGAGCCCGCGGCTTTTGTCATGCCGGTGCCAGTGGTGAGCGTCGTCAAGAAGACGATCCCGATCTATCTCGACTATGCCGCTCGCACCGAGCCGATCCGCAGCATCACGCTGCAGGCGCGCGTGCCGGGGTATCTGCAGGAGCAGGTCGCGCCTGACGGCAGTGATGTCAAGAAGGGCGACCTTCTCTACAAGATCGCTCCAGAAGATTTCCAGGCTGCCCTTGAACAGGCGAAGGCTCAGGTCCAGCGCGACGAGGCAACGCTCGACTATGCACGATCCAACCTTGGTCGCGGGACCGAACTGGCCAAGAGCGGATACATCGCCAAGGATGCGTTCGACCAGCGCACCAGCAGCTTGCGCGAGGCCCAAGCATCGCTCGCCGTCAACCAGGCGGCTGTGCGGACCGCCGAGCTCAATCTGAGCTATTCGGAAATCAAGGCGCCGTTCGCCGGGCGCGTCGGCCGCAACCAGGCCTCGGTCGGAACGCTGGTCAGCGTCGCCGGCACAGTGCTCAACACGCTGGTGCAGCTCGACCCGATCTATGTCACCTTCAATCCGAGCGAAACGGATCTGGCGCAGATCGAGGAAGCCCGCGCGACGGGACCCATCGATGTCGACGTCTTGCTTCCCGGCGATACGGAACCGCGCCAGAGAGGTCAGCTCACCTTCATCGACAACACGGTCGATCGCTCGACCGGCACCATCACCGCACGCGCGACGATCGGCAATGCCAAGTTCACGCTGCTGCCGGGCCAATATGTTCGCGTCAGGCTGCATATCAAGCAGCAGCCAGATGCACTGATGGTGCCGCAGACGGCATTGGGATCGAGCCAGCTCGGCAAGTATCTCTACGTCGTCGGCAAGGACAATACTGTCGACCAGCGCATTGTTTCGCTGGGGCCGACCAACGGCGACCTGGTGGCGATCTCGAGCGGCGTAGCGGAAGGCGACCAGGTGATAACAGGCAATCTGCAGAAGATCGGCCCGGGAATGCCTGTCTCGCCGCTGCCACAGAAACCTGCCACCTGATACCCCCCATCAGGCCCGGTCCAGCGGCGCCCCCGGCTATGCCGAGGGCGCCGTTTTGCTGAGCAGTTCGACAAGGCCGGCGACATCGGCACAGCTTCGAAGAATTGCTTGCCTATGCGCGCTGCCTCGAACAGTGTGTTTCCAGAGGCGTCAAGGCCGATCGCGCCGGCCTGACGCGCAACCGGCCTGACGGCAGTTGAGCCCAGCGGACGATGCAGGTTGGCGGCTTCGTCAGGGCGTCACAGCGACGGACAGAAAAATTGCGGATCAAAACCATCAAGGCCTACCATGTCGTGCAGCCCTTTGTGGACGGGCCCTACCGCATGTCCAAGGGGCGTGTCGCCGCCGCGTTCGACGCGGTGATCGTCGCAATCACCTCCGACAGCGGGCTGACCGGCTGGGGCGAGATGGCGCCGCTCGGCAATTTCTACTCGCCGGCATTCTCGGCCGGCACTCGCGCCGGCGTCATCGAAATTGCGCCGCATCTGCTCGGCCACGATCCTCGCGCCTTGGCCAGTATCGGCAGGCTGATGGACACGGTGTTCAAGGGCCATCCCTACATCAAATCGGCGCTCGACATGGCCTGCTCGGATCTCGCTGCACGCGCCGCCGACATACCGCTGGTGACGCTGCTCGGCGGGCGCGAGAGCGAGACGGCGGAACTCTACAAGGTCGTCACCCATGGCACCGTCGACGCGATGGCCGCACTGGCCAAGCGCATCGTCAGGGACGGGTTTCACCGGCTGCAGGTCAAGGTCGGCGGCAACGTCCATGACGACATCGAGCGCGTCACCGCGGTCGCCGCTTCGGTGCCGAAGGGCACCGTCATCTTCTGCGACGCCAATGCCGGCTGGACGCCCTATCAGGCGCGCCAGTTCGCTGACGCGACGCGCGCCATCGACTACACGTTCGAGCAGCCCTGCACCACGATCGACGAATGCATGTCGGTGCGCCGCTCGCTCGACAAGCCGATGGTGCTCGACGAATCCGTCACCTCGCTGGACGACATGCTCGACATCCACCGCAAGGGGGCGGCTGACGGGCTGACGCTGAAAATCTCGCGGCTCGGCGGCGTGACCAAGACGCGCCAGATCCGCGACCTTGCCGTCGACCTGGGCTTCATGATCACCGTCGAGGACACCGGCGGCGCCGAGATCGACACATCAGCCATGGCGCATCTGTCGCTGTCGACGCCGGAGGAGCGCCGGCTGCACGCCATCGCCTTCCACGAATGGGTGACGGTGCGCACTGCATCGAACAAGCCGCCGGTTTCGGGCAGCCGCATGGGCATTCCGGACGGGCCGGGCCTCGGCATCGACGTTGTTCCCGACCTGCTTGGCGCGCCCTTCTTCGAGGTCGGCAGCTGACTGATATGCTGGCATGCGCCGACTGAGCATGCCGGCCAGCGCCCTCTGTTGCGCGGCTTCGTCGCAGGCGATAGGCGCAGCGGCAGCTGAGCAGCCATGAAATCAGTTTTTTCGTCGCACTCGCTTGCTTGCGAGAAGGGATGTCACGGTCGTCGCCGCCTGCATCCCAAGAGATCACCGCTTTCTGCGCCCCTCACTGACCGCGCTGCCAAGCCGCAAGCCAAGGCTTGCAAAAATTAAATCACAGAATGTTTGCGGGGACGGCTGCCGAATTGCCGGTTGAAATATTTTTCATTTGGAAATAGGAATGTTCAAAATGATGACTTCGACGCTGCGGCGCGTCAGGAACTGGAGGAAGCGACATGGCCCATCCGCAATTTGCAGCGGAACTTTTGCAGCGCGCTGAACAGCAGGGACCGATCACCATCGGGCTTGCCGGCGCCGGGCAGATGGGCACCGACATCGTCGTCCAGGTCGCGCTGATGCCGGGCATGCGGATCGGCGCCATTTCCGAGGTCAGGCCGCAGGCGGCGATCGATGCGGCGCTGCTCGCCGGCCACGACCGCTCGGATATCGTGCAGGCCGGCAATGCGGCGGCGATCGACCGCGCCATCGAGGCCGGCAAGATCGCCGTGACCGAAGATTTGCATGCGCTGGCGTCCGCCGGCCGCATCGACGTCATCATCGACGCGACAGGCAATCCCAACATCGGCACGCTGTTCGCGCTTGAAGTGATGAAGAACGGCAAGCATATCGTCATGCTCAACGTCGAGGCCGACATCACCATCGGCCGCTTCCTCAAGGAGGAGGCGCGCAAGGCCGGCGTCGTCTATACCGGTGCGGCCGGCGACGAGCCGGCCTGCACGCTGGAGATCATCGGCTTTGCCAGGAGCCTCGGCTTCAACATCATCGCCGCCGGCAAGGGCAAGAACAATCCGCTGAAGATCGACGCCATGCCGGCCGACTATGAGAAGGAGGCGGCCGAGCGCAACATGAATGCGCGCATGCTGGTCGAGTTCGTCGACGGCTCGAAGACGGCGATCGAGATGGTGGCGATCGCCAACGCCACCGGCCTGGTGCCCGACGTGCCGGGCATGCACGGCCCGACCGCGACGCTGGAGGAACTCGCCGGCGTGCTTTGCCCGCGCGAGGATGGCGGCGTGCTGCACCGCAAGGGCGTGGTCGACTATTCGATCGGCAAGGGCGTGGCGCCCGGCGTGTTCTGCATCATCGAGACCAGGCATCCGCGCGTGCTGGAGCGCATGATCGACCTCAAGGTCGGCAAGGGCCCGTATTTCACGATCTTCCGCCCCTATCATTTGACCAGCCTGGAAGTGCCGCTGTCGGCGGCGCGCGCCGTGGTCTACAAGCGCGCCGACATGGAGCCGCTCGACCATCCGGTCGCCGAGGCGGTGGCGGTTGCCAAGAGCGAGCTTGCCCCTGGCCAGTCGCTCGGCATGATCGGCGAGAACGACTATCGCGGCTTCGCCATGACCTGGGAGGACGCGCGCGCCCGCGGCGCCCTGCCGCTCGGCCTCGCCGAACGCGCCAAGGTGGTCAAGCCGGTCAAGACAGGCGATTTCCTCACCTATGAAAATTGTGTACCCGACGATTCGATGGTGATAACCCAGATCCGCCGTCGTCTCGACCAGTCGGACGGACGGTTCGTTACGAACGCCGCCTGATCCGCTGGATTCCCGCCTGATGGACGATGTCGTAATGGGGATCGACGCCTCGACCACGGCCGTGAAAGCGATTGCCTTCACGCGCGACGGCAAGGAGCTGTTCCAGGCGCGCGAAGCCTATCCGCTTTCAAATCCCAGGCCCGGCCATTTCGAGCAGGATGCCGAACATTGGTGGACCGCGCTGCTCGGCGCCTTGACGCAAGTCACCGAGGCGGTTGGCGCTGCCCGGGTGGCGGCGATCGCCATCGCCCACCAGCGCGAGACATTTACGCTGATCGATCATGCCGGCAAGCCGCTTATTCCGGCGATCCTGTGGCTGGACGAGCGGGCGCGCCCGCAAGTCATCAGGCTTTCGGCGGAGCTCGGCCGCGAGACGATCCGCGACTGGAGCGGCAAACCGCCGGACCCGACGCCCGCGCTCTATGCGATCGCCTGGCTTGCCGAGCACCAGCCGCAAACGCTTGATGACGCAGCCGCACTCGTCGACGTGCATGGTTTCTTCGTCCACCGGCTGACCGGACGTCTGGTCACCAGCACGGCAAGTGCGGATCCGCTTGGGCTGCTCGACGTCAAGAATGGCACTTGGCACCCTCAGCTCGTCGAGGCCGCGGGGCTGCGCCCGGACCAGTTGCCGCGACTGGTCGCGCCCGGCGCGATCTGCGGCGGGCTTGGCGAAAGCGTGGCCCGGCTGATCGGGTTGAAGGCCGGCACGCCTGTTGTCGCCGGCGCCGGCGACGGCCAGGCGATGGGCCTTGGCATGGGCGTCTATGGCGACGGCAAAAACTACCTGTCGCTCGGCTCGGGCATCGTCAGCGGCTGTTACTCCCATGGGATCACGACTTCGGACGCGTTTCGAACGCTGGTCTCGCCGACCGGCTCGGGCTTCATGCTGGAGACCGTGCTGCGCTCGGGCATGCAACTGGTCGACTGGATCGTTCGCACCACCGGCTCGTCGTCGGCTGCAGCGCTGGAGAAAGCAGCGGTCGACGTTGCCGCCGGCAGCGAGGGCCTGCTCGTCATGCCGTATTGGGCCGGTGTCATGAGCCCCTATTGGGACGGCGCGGCGCGCGGCGCCATTGTCGGCCTGTCGCTCGACCATGAGCCGAAGCACCTTTTTCGAGCGGTTCTGGAAGGCATCGCCTTCGAGCAGGCGATCGCCAGCGAGGCAATGGAAACTCAAGCAGCGGAAACTCGGGCGGCGGAAACCCAAGCGGCGCAAACGCAGGCGGCGGAAACTCTGGCCGGCGGCAAACCGGCGGCGATGATCGCCGCCGGCGGCGGCACCAACTGCGCCCTGCTGATGCGGATCATGGCAAGCGTGCTCGAGCGGCCGCTCTCCGTCTCGCCGGTCAACGAAGCCGCAGCGCTCGGCGCCGCCATGCTGGCGGCTTCCGCTATCGGATGGTTTGCCTCGCCTGAAACGGCGGCTGAGGCGATGGCCGCGCCGCCGACCAGGCATGTCGACCCCGTCGAGGGGCTGGTCTCCGGTTACCGTGCGCGCAAGGCAATCTACCGCGACCTCTATCAGGCGACGCGCGAGACCCATGTGCGGCTTGAGGCGCTAAGCAAGGTTTAGCGGTTGAGCAGGCCCTTGGCCGCATCCTCGTCGGTGATCAGAACCGATATCCTGGTGTTGGCAAGCGCCGCCCGCATGATGGCGATTTTTTCCTGCCCTCCCGAGACCAGGATGATGGCCGGGATGTCCGACAGGTCCTGCAGCGGATAGGCGCAGACCCGGCGGTTGACCTCATGGTCGACGAGCCGGCCGTCGGCGTCGATGAAATGGCATAAAATATCGCCAACTGCGCCGGCCGCCTGAAG
Organism: Mesorhizobium sp. WSM4837; assembly: GCF_055811435.1. NCBI lineage: Bacteria > Pseudomonadati > Pseudomonadota > Alphaproteobacteria > Hyphomicrobiales > Phyllobacteriaceae > Mesorhizobium > Mesorhizobium sp. WSM4837. The sequence goes on along the minus strand of NZ_JBVVQE010000040.1, from coordinate 15,112 downwards.
CTCTTCGAGTTCGCTGGGCTTGATGAAGCCGTAATTGGCGATCGGGCTGTCAGTGGAAAACGATCCGACGCTGAGCACGGCGATGTTTGCCCGGCGTGCACGGAAGACGACGTCCTGAACGCTGCGCTGGCTCATGAAGGCTTCGCGCTGCTCCGGCCTGTCGGCATAGACCGGCACCGGCAGCAGAAAGCACTCGGCGCCGATCTTTTCGGCGAATTCCCAGGCGCTTTCGGTCGGGTTGAGCGGCTGGGCATGGGTGAGGCCGCCCAGCATGGAAACCACCGTCGTCCTGGCGATCGGCCGCCGCGGCAATTCATTGATGGCGAACTTCAGCGTGCGCCCCCAGCCCAGCGCGATGACATCGCCGGCATTCACATTGTCGGCCAGATAGGCGCCCGCGGCATGGCCGATCATCAGCGGCGCGTTGCTTCGGTCGGCGGCCGACGGCACCACAACGGCCTGGCTGAGCCCAAAACGCTGCTTCAGAGCCTCTTCCAGCACCAAGCATTCGACGACGCTGTCACGGATGCGGAACTGGACGACGCCCTCCTCACGCGCGGCGGACAGGATGCGATGCACCTTGATGCGGCCGATGCCGAGGATCTCCGAAATCCTCTCCTGCGTCAGACCCTCGATATAATAGTGCCACGCGGCACGGGCCTTCAGCTCGGCATCCGGGAAGCGCGAGGCCTTGTCATTCTCTGTCATCGCCATCTTTTTGCCCTCCCGCGGTCGTCCGAATCCTTAAATGCCATTCAAATGGCGTTATCCGACCAAGCGACGCGAAATTATTCTGCGTGCCCGGGATTCGAGATTCAGGACATCGACAGGATACCTCTACAACGTGAGTGAAAGCCAAAATGGTCAACATTTACTTCGTCTTGGCCGTCCTGCCCTGCTCAAGCAGCCGACATGAATCCGCAGGATGAGACCGGACCTGAAAACGCGGCATTTCATGCCCTTTCGTACGGCAAACCGGCTGGCGGCGCAAACCGGCGTGGAATGATGCGGCGGGCCTTGACAATTTTCCGACGAACAGTTTAGCTGAACAAAATTGCATATCAAAGATAAATTGTTCACAGGGAGGTGCCTAGTGAACAAGAGTGAGCCGACGACGCATCGCCGGAGCGCTGATGGAGGAGACAAAATGGCAGTGAGCAACGGTGCAAGCGAGTTGAAGGCCGGCCCAAATGCACAGGCCGCGGCGGGCGCGAAGCTTTCGGCCCTGTTCGCCGGAACCATGGGACCGCTAATCGGGCTGGTGCTGCTGTGCCTTGCGCTGTCGCTGACCACCGACACGTTTCTGACTGTCCGCAACATCCTCAACGTGCTCGACCAGGTCACCGTGCTCGGCATCATGGCGATCGGCATGACGCTGGTCATCCTGATCGGTGGCATCGACCTGTCCGTCGGTTCCGTGCTGGCGCTCGCCGCCATGGTGATGGGCTTCGTCGCCCATCCCGACCACCTCAATCTCGGCATGCCTGCCGGCATCGTCACAGCGCTTGTCGTTGCTGGGCTTTGCGGGCTGGTTTCCGGCCTGCTCGTGACCGTCACCAAGCTGCCACCCTTCATCGCCACGCTGGCGATGATGTCGGTGGCGCGCGGTCTTGCCAACATGATCACCGACGGCTCGCAGATCATCGGCTTCCCCGACTGGTTCACCAGCCTGTCGATCATCCGCCATTTCGGCTTCCTGTCGGTCACCGTCGGCTTGATGATCGTTCTGGCCATCATCTTCGCGATCTTCCTGAACTATCGCGCGACCGGCCGCAGCCTCTACGCGATCGGCGGCAGCGCCGAGGTCGCCAGGCTGTCCGGCATACCGGTCAAGTCGCTGACCAACTGGGTCTACGCCGTCTGCGGCGTTCTGGCGGGGCTCGCCGGCATCGTGCTTGCGGCACGGCTTGATTCCGTCCAGCCGAGTTCCGGCTTCGGCTACGAGCTGGACACGATCGCAGCGGTGGTGATCGGCGGCGCCAGCCTGTCGGGCGGCGTCGGCTCGATCGGCGGCACCGCCATCGGCGTGCTCATCATCGGCGTGCTGCGCAACGGGCTGAACCTGCTTGGCGTGTCGCCCTTCATCCAGCAGGTGGTGATCGGCGTGGTGATCGCGCTGGCGGTGGCCACGGATACGTGGCGGCGCAGAGCCCAATGAAGAGTGGGGCGCAATGAGGAATTCGCCCGGATGTCCGGGCGAAAACGGATCGGTGATCCGAACCGGGAGTGTTCGGCCAAGGGCGCGGTGATGCGCCGGCAGAACAGATTTGAACATCAACGGAGGAAACACATGCTGACCAAACGTTCATTGCTGCTAGCTGCCGCGGCCGTCATTCCGCTGCTCGGACTGTCCGAGATGGCCTCGGCCAAGGAGGCCAAGAAGCTTGGTCTCGCAGTCGCCAACCTGCAGGCCGATTTCTTCAACCAGATCAAGCAGTCCGTCGAGGCATATGGCAAGGAAAAGGGCATCGAGATCGTCACCGTCGACGCCAAGGGCGATTCGGCGACCCAGGTCAGCCAGGTGCAGGACCTGATCACGCAGAACATCGATGCGCTGATCTACATCCCGGCCGGCGCCACCGCCGCCACCGTGCCGACCAAGACGGCCAAGGCGGCCGGCATCCCGGTCATCAATGTCGACCGCAACGCCGAGGGCGCACCCGGCGACACCTTCATCGCCACCAACAGCGTGGCATCGGCCAAGGCGGTTTGCGACTACATCGCCAAGCAGGCCGGCGGCAAGGGCGAGCTGATCATAATCCATGGCCAGAAAGGCACGACACCCGAGGTCGACCGGTCGAAGGGCTGCGGCGAAGCGCTGAGCGCCTATCCCGACATCAAGGTGGTCGGCGAGCTGTGGAGCGAAGGCTGGCACCAGGACGAGGGCTTCAAGCTGACGCAGGACCTGTTGCAGTCGCATCCCGACGTGTCGATCGTCATCGGCCAGGCCGACGCGCTGGCCCTCGGTGCGGCGCAGGCGGTCAAGGTCGCCAATCCCGGCCACAAGGTCTGGATCGCCGGTTTCGACGGCGACGTGGCAGCGCTCAAGGCACTGAAAGGCGGCGTCTTCGACGTGACTGCGACGCAGCAGACGCAAGGCATGGGTCGGCTTGCCGTCGATGCGGCGATCAAGCTGGTGGCCGGCGAAACCGTTCCCGCAGAACAGCTGCAGGATGCGACGCTGACCACCAAGGACAATGTCGATCAGTTCATCGCCAAACATCCTTAATATCAGGCATCCCTGATCCCAAAAGAGTTCGGCAGTTGATGAGCGGAACGATGTCCCTGGATCCCAGCCATACGCAGACCCCGCATCTGGGGCTCTTCGTCAGCGGCCTCTGCAAGAGCTACGGACCGGTGCAGGTCCTGGCCGATGCGAGCTTCGAGGTGCGGCCGGGAGAGGTCGTGGCGCTGCTTGGAGAAAATGGCGCCGGCAAGTCCACCGTTTCGAACATCATCGCCGGGTCGACCAAACCCGATGCCGGCAGCATCACATGGCGGGGGAAGCCGTATTCCCCCGCCTCTCCCGCCGCGGCCATCGACGCCGGCGTCGGCATGATCCACCAGGAACTGAAGCTGCTGCCGGACCTGTCGGTCGCCGAGAACGTCTATGTCGGACGCCTGCTGATGCGCGGCGGCCGCATCGACCGCGCGGCCATGAATGCGCGGGCATCGGCGCAGTTGAAGCGGCTCGGCCTCGATGTCTCGCCGGAACGCAAGGTGGGCACGCTGCGCATCGCCGCCCAGCAGCAGGTCGAGATCGCCAAGGCGCTGACGCTCAATGCCGAGCTTCTGATCTTCGACGAACCGACAGCGGCACTTGGCAGCGAGGAAACGGAGCTGTTGTTCAAGCAGATCCGCAAGCTCAAGGCGGAAGGCATGTCCTTCATCTATATCAGCCACCGGCTGGACGAGGTCGCTGAGATCGCCGACCGCGTCGTGGTGATGCGCGACGGGCGCATTGTCGCCCGCCACGAGCGCGCCGACGTTCCGGTACGCGCGATAGTCGAGCAGATGGTCGGCCGCAGCGTCGAGCGGATGTTCCCGCCGCTGTCGGAGCCGGGCAGCGAGGCATTGCTCGAGGTCGACAACCTGTCCTCGCCGGAACGCAGTTTTCAGAATGTCAGCTTCTCGGTAAAGGCCGGCGAAATCCTTGGCATCGCCGGGCTGATCGGCGCCGGCCGCACCGAACTGGTGCGGGCAATCGCCGGCGCCGATCCGATTTCATCGGGGTCGGTGCGCGTTGCCGGCAAACCGGTGCACCTCACTGGCCCGGCGGCGGCGATCAAGGCCGGCGTCGTGCTGGTGCCGGAAGACCGCAAGGCGCAAGGCGTGGTGCTCGACCAGACCATCGGCGAGAATCTGGCGATCGGCAATTTCGACCATGTCGCGCCGAATGGCTGGGTATTTCCCAAGGCGGTGCAGAAATTCGCCGAGGCCGGCATTGGCCGGCTCGGCGTCAAGGGCCGGCCTAACCAGGCGATCAGCAAGCTTTCCGGCGGCAATCAGCAGAAGGTGATTATCGCCAAATGGATCTCACGGCCGCCCAAGGTGTTCATCCTGGACGAGCCGACACGCGGCATCGACGTCGGCGCTCGCGCCGCGATCTACGATGTCATCGCCGAACTCGCCCGCTCCGGCATGGCGGTGGTGGTGGTGAGCTCCGACCTCGAGGAAGTGCTCGGCCTGTCGCATCGCGTGCTGGTGCTGAGCCGTGGCCGCCAGCGTGGCATTCTAGACCGCAGCGAAGCGAGCAACGTCGCCGTCATGGAGCTCGCCACAAGCTGAGGGCGGCATAAAGGATCGGAATAGAGCGCAGCAGGTGGTATCCTCCCAGGCACCGGACCGCGCGGGGCGCCAGCCAGGACTGGCGCCCCTTCCTTCCCAGGGCAGCACCGGCGGCTCAACAGGAAAACATTTCGATGAAACTATTCGATCTTCATGGCGACGTTGCTCTCGTCACCGGCGCCGGCAGCGGCATCGGGCAAGCAATCGCCATCGGCCTGGCCGAGGCCGGCGCCGATATCGCCTGTTTCGGCCATGCCTCGAAGGGCGGGCTAGACGAGACCGCGCACAGGATCTCGGCGCTCGGCCGCAAGGCACTGGTGCTGACCGGCACGGTGACGTCAGAGGCCGATTTGGCAGCGGCGATCGAACGCACGGAGAAGGAACTCGGCGCGCTGACCATCGCCGTCAACAATGCCGGCGTCGCCGCGGCCGAGCCGGCCGAGACGCTGTCGCTGGAGAAATGGCAGAAGCTCTACGACGTCAATGTCAGCGGCGTGTTCCTGTCCTGCCAGGCCGAAGCGCGCGTAATGCTGACGCGGCGCAGGGGCTCGATCATCAACATCGCCTCGATGTCGGGCTCGATCGTCAACCGCGGCCTGACCCAGGCGCACTATAATTCGTCGAAGGCCGCCGTCATCCACATGTCCAGGAGTCTCGCCATGGAATGGGCTGATCGCGGCCTGCGCGTCAACGTCGTCAGCCCCGGCTACACGCTGACGCCGATGAACAAGCGGCCGGAGGTCGCCGACCAGGTCAGGATCTTCGAGCGCGACACGCCGATGGGGCGGATGGCGGCGCCGGAAGAGATGGTCGGCCCGACCGTGTTCCTGGCCAGCCGCGCCTCGAGTTTCGTCACCGGCATCGACCTGATCGTCGATGGCGGCTTCGTCTGCTGGTAGGAGAACAGGAACGTGCAGAAGCGGTTCGAGGGAAAGACGGCGGTCATCACCGGCGCCAGCGGTGGCATTGGCGCGGCCATAGCCAGGCGCTTCGCGGCTGAGGGTGCTGCGGTCGTCGTCAGCGCCATCGACGCGCGCGTCGACGAGATCGCCGCCGGACTAGAGGCGGAGGGCGCCAAGGTCGCATCGCTGCGTATGGACGTGACCAGGAAGGACGAGGTCGCCGCCCTCTACGATCTGGCCGAACAGCAGTTCGGCCGCGTCGACATCTCCGTGCAGAATGCCGGCGTCATCACCATCGCCAGGATCGAGGCGATGACCGAGGCCGAATGGGACAAGGTGATGGCGGTCAACACCAAGGGCGTGTTCCTGTGCTGCCAGGAGGCGATCGCGCGCATCCGCAAGCATGGCGAAGGCGGCCGGCTGATCAACACCGCATCCGGCCAGGCGCGCCAGGGCTTCATCTACACACCGCACTATGCCGCCTCGAAATTCGGCGTCGTCGGCATCACCCAGAGCCTCGCCAAGGAAGTGGCCAAGGAGAAGATCACCGTCAACGCGATCTGCCCCGGCATCATCGACACCGACATGTGGGCCTACAACGACGCCGCATGGGGCAGACTGATGGGCGACTACAAGCCCGGCGAGTTGATGGCAGAATGGGTGAAGAACATCCCGATGGGCCGCGCCGGCAGCGGCGAGGATGTTTCGGGTCTGGTCAGCTTCCTGGCCAGCAGCGACGCCGCCTACATCACCGGCCAGACGATCAATGTCGATGGTGGCCTGATCATGTCGTGAGCAACGGGGCAGGTTCACGCGGCAATCTGCTGATATAATCGGCAGGCGGCGAAACTGCAGCCGAATTGCGCGATTCGCGCCGCGTTAGTCGTTGCGCGACATGAATGTTGGTATATATAATTTCATCTCATGAAAATGGCTTCGGCGACTGCCGAGAGCCGACAGCATGGGACCTTGATGGCTCGCAAGCTTGAGGGCGCCGCACGAGCGGCGATCGATCCGCGGATCACTGCTTCGGCAGCACGGCAGCCATGACGCGGTCGCACGACCTCTTCATCGAATTGGCATCATTCCCGTCTGCGCCTACTTCAGCGCCGACAGCAATTTGCTGCCAATGGACTTGCGCAACGACCAGCTTTTCCAACACAATCAAACGGACGCAAGAAGGGAACGAACGATAACTTCCACCAGAGCTTGACAGGAGCACAGGCATGTCACTTCGGAGTTTGATTTCGAGATTATCAATGGGAGCCTTGACACTTGCCGCGGCAAGTGCACTGACGCCTTCGGCCCAAGCGGCGGCGCCAGAATCGAACGACCCTATCAAGATCGCGCTGTTCGACTGGACCAGCGTCAATCTGAACGCAAAGATCCTCGGCGGCATTCTTGAAAAGCTGGGATACACGGTCGAGTACCCGACCGCCGATTATCTCTCCAGCCTGACCACCGGCCTTACCAATGGCGATCTCGCTGTCGCCATGGAATTCTGGGACACGACGGCCGGCGAAGCCATGAAGGCCTCGGATGCGACCGGGCAGACCGAACGCCTCGGCCCGCTCGGGCCCAAGGCCAAGGAAGAATGGTGGTATCCCGAATACATGAAGGAAAAATGCCCGGGTCTGCCGAACTGGGAGGCGCTGAAGGACCCGAAATGCGCCGAGGCCTTCTCGACCGCCGAAACGGCGCCGAACGGCCGCTATCTCGGCGGCCCGGTGACATGGGAAGGTTTTGACGACGAGCGTGCCGCGGCGCTGAAGCTGCCCTTTACGGTCATCCATGCCGGCACCGACGCGGCGATGTTCGCCGAGCTGGATTCGGCCTATCAGCGCAAGGCGCCGATCATGCTGTGGGTCTATTCGCCACATTGGGCGCCGGCCAAATACAAGGGCGAATGGGTCGAATTCCCCGACTATACGCCGGAGTGCTACACCGATCCGAAATGGGGCGTGAACCCCGAGGCAAAGTATGACTGCGGCAAGCCGCATGGCGAGATCTGGAAATATTCCTGGGCCGGCATGAAGGACAAATGGCCGGTCGCCTACAAGGTCGCGAAGAACTACACGATCGACACCGACGAGCTCAACAAGATGAGCGGCCAGATCGATCTCGAAGGCAAGACGCCGGAAGACGTCGCCGCCGCCTGGATCGCCGCCCACGAAGCCGACTGGAAAGCCTGGGCCGAGTGATCGTTCCAACTGGAAACTGCGAGACCCGGTCATTCGTGGCCGGGTCTCTATCCCATATTCCAGAAGGACGACTGCATGGCCGATACGACTGAACAGGAGCCGCAAGCGGCAGGCACGCCCAAGGATGCCCGCCCGATAAAACTTGCCTGCCGCAACGTCTGGAAGCTGTTCGGCGCGAACGCGGCCAATTTCATCCGCCAGCGCGAGGGCAAGGCCAGCATGGCGGAGGTCGCCGCGGCCGGGCTGGTCGGCGCGGTGCGCGCCGTCGACCTCGAAATCCGCCAGGGCGAGATCTTCATCATCATGGGACTTTCGGGCTCGGGCAAGTCGACGCTGGTGCGCTGCATGTCGCGGCTGGTCGAGCCGACGCATGGCAAGGTCGAGTTCGAGGGCAAGGATCTCCTCAAAATCTCCGATGCCGCGCTGATCGAGCTGCGGCGCCACCGCATGGGCATGGTGTTCCAGAATTTCGCCCTGCTGCCGCATCTGAATGTCCTGGAGAACATCGCCTTTCCACTGGGCATCCAAGGGCAGGACCGGCCGACGCGCGAAAAACGCGCGCGCGAAGTGATCGAGCTTGTCGGGCTGCGCGGCCGCGAGCATTTCTATCCGCGTGAGCTTTCCGGCGGCCAGCAGCAGCGTGTCGGCATCGCCCGCAGCCTCGCCACCAAGCCGGAAATCTGGTTTCTCGACGAGCCGTTTTCGGCGCTCGATCCGCTGATCCGCCGCGAGATGCAGGACGAATTGATGCGGCTGCAGACCATGCTGCACAAGACCATCGTCTTCATCACCCATGATTTCGACGAGGCCATCCGGCTGGCCGACCGCATCGCCATCATGAAAGACGGCGAGGTCATCCAGATCGGCACCCCGGAACAGCTGGTGGTCAACCCGGCGACCGACTATGTCGCGGAGTTCACCCGCGACGTCGACCGCGCCAAGGTGATCTCGGCGCGAAGCCTGATGCGCGCCTGCGGCGGCGCCGAGCATGGCGGCGTGGTCGCGCCGGATGCCAAGATATCGAGTTTTTCGGCCGATATCGTCTCGGCCGGCAAGCCGTTCGCCGTCGTCAACGGCACCGGCAAGCCGATCGGCGAAGTCACGCCGCAAGCGGTGATCGATCTTCTGGCCGGCATCGAGCGTTCCGGGGCCAACGCATGACGGTGACGGCAAGCGCCAGCGAGGCGAGATCGCGGCCGGTTCAGCGCTGGCTGGTGGTCTGGGCCGGCGCCCTTGCCGCCGTGCTTGCCGTGTTCCTGCTGCAAGACAGACTGCCCTGGGCGGTCAATTATCCGGCCAGCGCAATCATTCCGGTCGCCGACTGGGTCGGCGCGCTGATGAGCCTGATAAAGTCGAACTTCTCCTGGCTGACGCGCTCGATCACCGCGGCGCTCGGCGTGCCGCTCGATTTTGCGCTCGGTCTGCTCGCCAAGAATTTCAAGATCGGCCATGGCGCCGACATGCTCGTCTTGCCGCGCCTGTCCTGGGTCGGTGTCTGCATCGCCGCATTCCTGGCCGGACGTGCCGCCGGTGGCTGGAAGCTCGGCGCGCTGGTCGGCGGCTGTTTCCTCTACATCGCGCTGTTCGGCCAGTGGACCAGCGCCATGCTGACGCTGGGACTGATCTCCATCGCCGTGCCGTTCTGCATCGTCACCGGATTGTTCGTCGGCATCTGGGCCTGGCGCAAGCCATGGGCGGAGAGGCTGCTGATCTCCCCTGCCCTCGACCTGATGCAGACCATCCCGACCTTCGCCTATCTGATCCCGATGCTTCTTTTGTTCGGCAACAGTCCGGTTTCGGCGATGATCGCGACGGCCATTTTCGCGACGCCGCCGATGGTGCGCGCGACGATGCTGGGGCTGTCGCGGGTGCCGTCCGAGATCGACGATTTCAGCGAGATGGCCGGCTGCACGGCGCGCCAGAAACTGTGGCGCGTGCTGCTGCCTTCGGCGCGTCCGACATTGATGGTCGGTGTCAACCAGGTCATCATGCTGGCGCTCAACATGGTGATCATCGCTTCGATGATCGGCGCCGGCGGCCTCGGCTACGACGTGCTTCTGGCGCTCAGGGCGCTGAAGGTCGGCGAGGCGATGGAAGCCGGCCTTGCCATCGTGGCGCTGGCCATCGCCCTCGACCGGCTGAGCCAGGCGATCGCGCGCAATCATGCGAAGGGCCATGTCTATCAGGTGGTCAGCCCGAGCTTCTGGCGGCGCTACCCCAATCTGACGCTGGCCGTCGCCATCCTTGCCGCCACGACGCTGCTTGGCCTGTTCGTGCCGGCCTTCGCCGCGGTGCCGAAGGCGATCACCTTCACCACTGCACCGCTGTGGAAGACAGCGGTGAGCTGGATCACGATCAACTTCTTCGACACGATCGAAGCGTTCCGCGTGGCGCTGATCCTCAATGTGCTCAACCCGGTGCGCGCCTTCTGCGAGGGTTTTCCGTGGCTCGGCGCGGTGTTCCTGCTCGGCCTTGCCGGCTACCAGCTCGGCGGCCTGCGCCTCGCCGCCCTGGTCGCGGCGCTGACCGTCTTCTGCGCGGTGACCGGCCTCTGGGAAAAGACCATGGCGACGGTCTACCTGTGCGGCATCTCCGCCTTCATCGCCTGCCTGATCGGCATTCCGATCGGACTGATGGCATCGCGCAGCGACCGTGTCGAGAAGATCGTCACCCCGATCATCGACACGCTGCAGGTGCTGCCGTCGTTCTGTTTCATCATCCCGGTGGTGATGCTATTCAGAGTCGGCGACGTGACGGCGATGATCGCGACCGTCGCCTTCGCCGTGGTGCCGGCCATCCGCTACACCAATCACGGCCTTCGGCAGGTGCCTCCGGCGCTGATCGAGGCGGCAAAGGTGTCGGGCTGCACCAAGCGCCAGACGTTCCTGCGCGTGCAGCTGCCGCTGGCGCTGCCCGAGATCATGCTCGGCGTCAACCAGACGATCCTGATGGCGCTGGCGATGATCATCATCTGCGCCATGGTCGGCACCCGCGATCTCGGCCAGGAGGTGTTCATCGCGCTGTCCAAGGCCGATTCCGGCCGCGGCATCGTCGCCGGACTGGCCATCGCCTTCATCGGCATCGTCGCCGACCGGCTGTTCAACGCCTGGACGGCCAAGGCGCGGGCAAGGCTGGGATAGCCGGAAATAGAGGGGCCGCGCGTCCGACCTTCGTCTTGCCCAAAATGCATCCCAAGCTGGCTTCATGCTGAAGCGCCCCACCGTGATTCTCGCCTTTCTGCTCATCCTTTCCGTCGCCGCTCACGCTGCGGATGGCCTGGAGCAGCGGCTTGGAAAGCTCCTCGACGAGGCCGAGCGCCTGACGCCGCTGCGCACGGTTGCCATCGCGCATGAGGGCGCGGTCGTGGCGGAGCGCGGCTATCGCGGCCACTCTCCGGCACGTCCTGCCAACATAAAATCCGCCTCCAAGTCGATCATCTCGGCGCTCGTCGGCATCGCCATCGACAAGGGCGTGCTGCAAGGCACTGACCAGAAGATCGCTCCGCTTCTTCAGGCCAACCTGCCAGCCGACGCGGATCCGCGGCTCCAGCAGGTTACGATCGGTCATCTGCTTTCCATGCAGGCCGGGCTAGGTCGGACCTCAGGCCCAAACTACGGGCGCTGGGTGGCAAGCGACAACTGGGTGCGGGCAGCGCTCGCCATGCCTTTCGACGAGGAACCGGGCGGTACCATGCTCTATTCCACCGGCTCGACCCATCTCCTTTCGGCGATCCTGACGCGGCGGACCGGCCGCTCGACGCTGGAACTGGCGCGTGAATGGCTTGGGCCGCAGCAGGGCTTTTCCATCACCGCCTGGGACCGCGACCCACAGGGCATCTATCTCGGCGGCAACCAGATGGCCATGAGCCCGCGCTCGCTGCTGGCCTTTGGCGAGCTCTACCGCAGCGGCGGGATGAGCCGCGGCGGACGGCAACTCGTGCCGGCCGATTGGATCAAGCTCTCCTGGCAGCCACGCACCGCCTCGCGTTTCACCGGTGACGGTTACGGCTATGGTTGGTTCATCCGCCAGATCGCGGGCGAAGCGGTCTTCTACGGGTGGGGGTATGGCGGGCAGATGGTCTATGTTGTGCCCGGGCGCGCGTTGACCGTGGTCATGACTTCGGACGAAAACGGCCCCGCCGGCCGCAGCGGCCACCGCGACGATCTCCATGCCCTGCTCGGCCGGATCATTGAAGCGACGAAAGAGATGCGCGAGGCGCGCAGCAACTGACGCATGTCGCGCAAAGCTGTGTGGTGAAGAAGCCGCTACTCCGCCGCGACGCCTTTCACCTCGAGATAGGATTCCATTGAATCGTCCATCGCCTGCAGCCAGGGCGTATGGTGCAGCGGCGCCATCGTGCCGGTCATCAGCGAGCGGTAGGCGTGGTCGCGGAAACCCATGATGTCTTGCGCCTTGTGGTGCTCCCATTCCATGAAGGTCTGATTGACGGCCTCGACGTCGAAGCCCGGATAATCGGTCTGCTCCATCAACTCCCTGGTGTAGTCGCCCTGGAACCAGATCATCTGCTCGGCGTCTTCCAGCGTTTCCTCACGCGCCCGCCAGTTCCTGCCGTGTTCGGCCATCGCCTCGGCCGAAGGCAGTTTTATGCGGCCCATGATGACGTCGCGCGCGAACCAGGCCTGCGCGTCGAACATGTTGAACGTGTAGAACTGGTCCTGCATGCCGATATAGAACAGCTGCGGGTTCCTCTCCCAGACGACGCCCTCATAGAGCCCGTCCGGCCACATGCGGTTGGCGGTCTTGAGCTTCAGATCTTCGGTCAGGAATGGGAACGAGTGGAGATAGCCGGTGCACAGGATGATGGCGTCTACATCCCTGGTGCTGCCGTCCTTGAACTGCGCGGTTTTGCCGACGACCTTCTGCAGCAGCGGCACTTCCTTCCAGTTGTCAGGCCATTTGAAGCCCATCGGCTTCGAGCGGTAGCTGGAGGTGATCGATTTGGCGCCGTATTTGTAGCATTGCGAGCCGATGTCCTCGGCCGAATAGGAGCGGCCGATGATCAGGATGTCCTTATCCCTGAATTCCATGGCGTCGCGGAAATCATGGCTGTGCAGGATGCGGCCGTTGAAGGTCGAAAAACCTTCGAAGTAGGGAACGTTGGGCACGGAGAAGTGCCCCGAGGCGACGACGACGTTGTCGAACTCCTCCGAATAGGTGACGTCGTTGGTGCGGTCATGCGCGGTGACGGTGAACTTTTTCGTCGTGTCGGAGAAGGTCACCATGCGCACCGGACTGTTGAAGCGCACCCATTGGCGCACACCGGATTTTTCGACGCGGCCCTTGATGTAGTCCCACAGCACGGCGCGCGGCGGATAGGAGCCGATCGGCCGTCCGAAATGCTCCTCGAACGTATAGTCGGCGAATTCGAGGCATTCCTTCGGCCCGTTCGACCAGAGATAGCGGTACATCGAGCCATGCACCGGGTCGCCATGCTCGTCGAGGCCGGTGCGCCAGGTGTAATTCCACAGGCCGCCCCAGTCGGACTGCTTTTCGAAGCAGACGATTTCCGGAATGTCCGCACCCTTGTCGGCAGCCGACTTGAAGGCTCGAAGCTGGGCCATGCCGGAGGGTCCGGCTCCAATGACGGCAACACGACTTTTCATTGCGGGCCTCCCGGTCTCATTTCCCTAACGAAACAAATTTCACTGACAGGACAGTAATTGCCCCTTCGATGCTGTCAACAGGCCTTCTGCTGAAACCACGTTCACCAGATCGGATTCTGGGCAAAACCGCTGACGGCGGAAAAATCGGAGAGCACGCTGTTCGACAAAGTGCCTTCGCAGTTGCGCTCAGGTACCCGCACCGAATATGTTCACCCCGAGTGAAATAAATCCGCAGAACCCGGGGTGGCGACATGGCGAAAAAAGCTTTCAATTCCAGGAATGGGGCAGCCCCTTCCAAGGCCAAGCCATCGCCGAAGGGCGTGGCAACGATCCGGACGCCACTAAGCCAGGACCCGCACGCCGTTCGCGACACACGCGAAAAAGTCCTCGAGGTCGCGATCGGTCGCGAGGTGCGGGCGTTTCGCAAAAAACTCGGCATCACCGTCGCCGATCTTGCAGCTGCCACCGATATTTCGCTTGGTATGCTGTCGAAGATCGAAAACGGCATCACCTCGCCGTCGCTGACCACTTTGCAGGCGTTGTCGCGGGCGCTCGGCGTTCCGGTCACCGCTTTCTTCCGCCGTTTCGAGGAAGAACGCAGCGCTGTCTTCGTCAAGGCCGGCCAAGGCCTCGATGTCGAGCGGCGGGGTACGCGCGCCGGCCATCAGTACAACCTGCTCGGCCATATCGGGTCGAACACCAGCGGGGTCGTCGTCGAGCCCTATCTGATCACGCTGACCGAGGATTCCGACGTGTTTCCGACCTTCCAGCACGAGGGCATGGAGTTCCTCTACATGCTCGAAGGCGAGGTGGTTTACCGGCACGGCAGCAATCTCTATCCGATGAAACCCGGCGACAGCCTGTTCTTCGACGCCGACGCGCCGCACGGCCCGGAACAGCTGACGCAACTGCCGATGCGCTATCTCTCGATCATCTGCTATCCGCAGAGTAGCGCGGTTTGAGCGGGTTCGGACGCAAGCGAAGTCCCCTCATTGAGCGCCGTGGCCGCGAAGCGGCCGGATGGAATGCTACAGGTCCAGGCTAGAACCGCTCTATCTCTTTGTTTATGCGCAATTCCCTAGGGAAAGCGCTATGCGCTTTCCCGGGAAAGCCGTTTCACGCTTTTCCTGGAATTGCTCTAATGCATGTCGCGCAAAAGTGTGCAGCGGTTTTGCGATATCGACATGCATGAAACAACAACCTAAAGCGCGTCGCATGGGGCCGGTCAAATGCGATGCGCTTTAGGATGACGGCAGGCCGAAGGCCGCAAACAAGCTGGGGCCGAGCGGCGGCACATAGATCGTCAGGGCGGCGATACCGCCCTCGGCGGGCTCGATCACATGCAGCGAATGGGCTCGCCACGCAGGGTCATTCTGGCTGCGGGAATAGACCCCGACTGCCGGCTGGGCATTGGCTCCAATGGCTACGGTGCGGAAGCCCGAAAAATTGCCCCAGATGGTCTCGAGGAAACTGCGGATCGCCGCGCGTCCACGATACCATTCCTGCCAGGGCGGCATGCGATAGGTGGCGTCCTCCCGCAGGAGTTCGATCAGGCTGTCGAGATTGGCGGCCTCCCAGGCTCGCATGTAACGTTCGA
>NZ_JBVVQE010000039.1:0-61905 GCF_055811435.1 Mesorhizobium sp. WSM4837 | reverse complement strand
GTGGGGGCGGAGCTCAATGCCGAGATGGAGCACCAGACAGCCAAGGACACCACCACAGGTGCGCAGCAGCCGATGGGCGCGCGAGGTGCTACGGTCGCCGACACGCTGGGCGGATCGGCCGATGCCGCCAACCAGCAGTCACGTTTGGACGAGCGCAAACTGTAGCGACTTACTTTGCGTCTCCCCGCAACTTCGCTTGGCGCAAATGACGGTGTTAGATGGCCGTCATCTTCGAACAGGCCTATGGAGCGATGTGAGGTTATCCTTCCATCACCGGAAAGACAAAGCTGCGTTCAGATGCCGCTCCCTCGGTAGCGAAGTCCCAGATCATGCAACTGCCGGTCGCGAAGCGATTTATGCCGTGAAGAA
Source organism: Mesorhizobium sp. WSM4837 (assembly GCF_055811435.1). Classification (NCBI taxonomy): domain Bacteria; kingdom Pseudomonadati; phylum Pseudomonadota; class Alphaproteobacteria; order Hyphomicrobiales; family Phyllobacteriaceae; genus Mesorhizobium; species Mesorhizobium sp. WSM4837. The sequence continues at coordinate 61,536 of NZ_JBVVQE010000039.1, read as the reverse complement.
TATGATGGCGAAAGGCGTTAGCGGTGGGGAACGCTAATGCGCGATGCGTCGGTTGAATTGCCGACAACGGTGGCGCTCGTGGCTACCGTGACTTTCGCCGAAGCTGCCTATTATAGCGGCTAGTCGATTTTCCCCAGCAACCGCTCATATTCCCGCTCCGGCTCGCTGTAGGTGCCATCGGCCAACTGGAACAGACCATCACGATCTCTGATGACGATCTCACCCCGCGTGGCTCTGATTAGGCCCCTACCCTCAAGCTCCTGGATTGCAACCGTGACACCCGGTCGCCGCACACCGAGCATGACGGACATGAATTCGTGGGTGATTGCAAGCCGGTCGGTGCGGACGCGATCGTGGCACATCATAAGCCAGCGAGCCAAACGTTCGTCCAACTTCGACCGTGCGTTTACCAGGGCGGTGTAGCTGGTCTGAATATAGAGGGTCTGGACATAGAGAAGCAGAAGAGCCTTCAGCGCAGTGCTCTCAGACAGAGCAGACGACAGTGCCGGGGCTGGAACTCGCAAGCCGCTTCCCGCCAGTTGCATATAGGTGTCATGTGCGGCGCGATCGCCGCCTAGGGCCACTAAGGCTCCGGTCATGCCTTCCATGCCGATCAGGCCGACCTCGGTATCCCGGCCCTTAGGTAGTTTGGCGACTACCGACGCGATGCCGTCTTCCAGGAAATACACGTGTTCGATAACGGACTTCGTCGACTCAAGCTGGGTCCGCATCGGCAGCGCTACCCGTTCCATGTTGGGTTCGATCGATGCCAGATCGCCAGGGGAAAGTCGCCGCAATAAAGCATTTTGATAGGGAATATTGGGCTGGTTAAACATAACTCCACCCTCGGTAGGGCAAGAGCTTTCTGATCTCCCAGCCGTTCGCGCCCGTGACAACGTGCGAACGATAAGACTACACATGGGGTGCTAAAGTCCCGAAGCCAATCACATTAAGCATTAAGGGCGGGTACCGGGCATTCTGGCGGCATCCGAGAAGGGAAATCGCAACACCAATGCGTGTTTTTCGTCGCATATCTCAAAGAGCGCGCCTGTCAGCATTGGCTTCCCGCTGAGCAGTCCTTCCGCCAGGATCTCCTTGGCGGAGGCCATCGCGTTCTCCTCAGCCTGCGCCAAATCCGCAAATTCCTGCCCCTCGAGGTCCTCCATGAGGTGCCCCTCCTCGTTCCGGATATGGAAAAAATATCTTGGCATGCCAGTCCACCTCCATGGACTATCTAGATGCATGGAGGCTCATGGATAGTGTCGGAAACGTACCAACCGGGCATATGTATGAACCGGACATTCGACGTGTATCTGAGCGCTGGCGCAGGCCAGCGGTCAGCTGACGCTGTCGGTGATTTCTGACCTGTCGAACAGCACGCCGAGACCATGCTCGACGGCACAGGCGGCGATCATGTCATCAAGGGCTTTCCCGGACACAGGGCAATTGGGGAGGACTTCCCGTATGGCGGTTTCAGCTCTCGATGTTGAAACCACATCGTGCCGTCTTTTCCTGGTCTCCATATAGTGGTCGACTAGGGTTTTCAGACGCCTTGCCGCAATCTCATCTGCAAACATTGTTGTTCACTCCTGTCAGTCAGGTCGCCCGCAAACAATGGCCCGCCCCTGTACGAGGGCGGGCCAATCCGATCGAGTGACCGGTGATCCGAGTGAGGGACCTGGATCGCTAAAGTAAGTCCGAGCGGGATTATTCGTTCCAAGGCGGCTACGGCTTGGTAATTCCCGTACATTGATTCCGATGCTGAGGTGCACGCCGGACCTCGCGGCCGGTCAGGTGCGTAGGAATTCAGCAAGAGAGCAGGTCGGATGGCGCGCGCGCCAGCGGTCAACAAACTTCACTGTTTCGCGCGCTCATTGCTTTGTTTCACCTGGCATCGCAAAGCACTGGCGCGATCCCCGCTCTCTCTCCGCGCTTTTTGGTCCGGACACCAAAAAGCCCGGTTCATGCGTTGAACCCGGCGAAGATCTGCTTTGTCCGAATCTGGGTTTGGCGCCGGATCATCCGTCGCGCCCCGCATTGACGACAAATCTGCACGGAGGACTCAAGATGGGCGAAGAACGGCACGAAAAAAACCAACACCGCGCATACCAATTTGGGAACGTGAAGGCAGTAGACACGGCGATCACGAGCGACACTGGCACCAGGCTAAAGCCGAAATTGATCGAGAGGCCGCACTGCCCTTACCGCAGACGATGCTCTTCCGGAAACTCGCGAGATCGCCAGCTCGGACGCTATGACCGTTGAGGCCCTGGCAATGCGAACGGGCATAGGCGGTGACCAGGCCCAAGAATTGATCGATAGGCTTGGCAATGATCGCGCGGCCATCGAGGAAGCCGCGCGGAGCCTTAAGGCGGCGGGAGGGTGACCTCAGCGCGGCAATCCTCTTGTCACACGGCTCGGAATGTTCGCCGCGCCTTATTCGTCTTGTAAGTAAGCCAGTTGGTGCCCCGATCGGCGCCCCCAGTCCAAATCACAATGGGCAACAACCAACGAAGCCGCAGGTTGGACGGGCGAAGACCACGCCCAGCCGGTCCAGCCGCGGGCGGACCATTTCGAGGATTGTCCAGTGTGCGGACAGGACTTCGACAAGCGCGGCGTGGGCCAGGTGCTTCATCATGTGAAGACCAATCACCGGCTGGGTGCGGCCTATGACAAGGGCGCGCCGCCGTCGTCCGGAGGCGCGTTCTCTTGTTCATGACGTGCTCATTGATCGTGCTTTCGAAGCGCCGTTTAGCTAGGCAGCTTCCTGCATCGCTCTCTCGTTGACGCTAGCCTCTCCAAGCTGCGTCAGCGCTTCGTCAGTCGCCTTTTCCTCTTCGAGCGTCTCCTCGAGCAGTGGCACGGCATCCTTTAGGCCGAGCAGTCCGGCCCAGGTAATCAGGGTGCCATAGCGGGCGATCTCATAGTGTTCGACCGCCTGCGCCGCCGCCACAAGCCCAGCGTCCAGAGCTGGAGCTTCCTTGAATTCCTCCAGTATCTCCTGTCCTTCCTCAATGATGCCGTCGATCGCGGGACATGTCTTTCCTTGTGCCCGTTTGCCGAAAATCTCGAAGACCTGCTGCAGCCGTTCGATCTGAGCCTCCGTCTCGTCGCGGTGCTTTTCGAATGCGGCGGTCAGTTGGTCAGATTCGGCACCCTTGGCCATCTTCTTCAGCGCAGCCAGGATTTTGCGCTCAGCGTAGTAGACGTCCTTCAGTCCGTCGTGGAAAAGATCTTCGAGGCCCTTGGCCTTGCTCTGCGATTCATTTTTCATAGCCATCGTCGTCTCCGAATGTGAGAAACGCGTGTCTGGTGGCACGCGCAGCTTTAACCAAAGTGGGTGCTGTTTGTTCCTTTGGCCCGATCGGCAATCCTCTGTGCCTGGACGTCATCGACGTAACCGAACAAACCGCAACGCCCCTCAGTAGTGCCTCACGCCTACACGGGCCTGGAATGCGAGGGATTGAGGCAGCGCGCAAGCGGCCATTTCGCTGGATGCCGGCGAAACGTGCAACCCGCCCCGGTGTTCCGTGCACGAAAGAAAGCCCGCGCCCTTCGGGAAAAAAGGACGCGGCCCATCGGGAGTCATCCATGTCGCAGCTGCACAAATGAAACTTTCAGCCCGCGCCGAAGTTCCACACGGAAACAAGAAAGGCCCGCCGCGCCTTCAGCCGCGCCGCTCCACTGGCCACCAAACGAAATATGAAACCGGCGCCCGAGGGGATGGGAAGGACTCGGCCTGATCAGAGGGTGCAGTCCGATCAGCACTAGGGCAAGTGCTGCACGACCCGAACGCATTGGCTCGGCCAGGTTCCCGCACGGAATACAAGCCCACCGCCAGAACCCGCCCTCGCTCGATTTCAGCCAAGCCGCCTACCGTCTCCCCGAATGCCAGGTCGGAAGAACGGACGAGCGTCTGTAACCGAGAGCGATCACGGCTGAGTTCTGGAGGACGAGTTCCAGGATTTCTATCCCGTCCAGACTCCAGCCGTGCCTGCTTGCCACGGATGAGTTTGCCTTCGGACAGCGGCGCTTAGCCTGCCGTTAAGGAACAACAACGCCCAAGCCGAGTTTGGTGGTCCAGGAGGTAACGACAATGCGCATACTGAGAACCTTCTTTGAATACTTGTGGCGCTCGAACAGCAAGTTGCCAGCAGCCCTTGCGCCGCCCGTCGACGCGATCGTTCGGCTGCTGAAAGAAAAGCAAAAACTCGCTACAAAGAAAGGACTTGGTCGACCAGAATAGACTGCTCGCGGCTGACCGTAACGCAGGATGTGGCAGCATCACGCGTCACCTTGCCTATCTGCAGCTTTAGCCGGAACTTGCCATCGGGAACGGTGCGCCCGCGGCAGGCTCGGGCATGCGGCAATGCCTTGGTCACCTGGAGCAGCGCCAATCGGCGCCGTGTGTATCGGCGGCAATCACGAGAGAAGGAGGATCAGGTTCGCTCAATTCTGGCTGGCAGGTGACGACATGTCTTTTCGTGCAAGGCCCCGCACAGCTTCAAGACCCCGTGGGAAGCCGCTGCGGTTACTAAAATCCTGCGGTTGCCGGCGGCCTCGAGCGTGCCGGGCGCTTACCTTTTGCGCCGTCAATAAATCGATGAGTGTCACACCGGCAACGAGCACCAATGCAAGTCCGACGTTGTCACGTTTTGGATTGTCATGCCGGAACGCCCATAGGAGTGTTCCGATGTCGAGCCCATCACCGGCCACACGGCTCCAAAGCCCGAACTGTCTGTCTGCCGACAAGGACAGAAGGCCGCTGCTGAGTTCACGCGCTCCATAGGCGCGGATCACGCCTTCCTTACCAGGTATGCCGAGTGCGCGGGCGATGCGCTCGGAGGCTATGAGTTCGACCATGCCCAGCGCAATGCTAAACCATCCGAGTTTGCGCGCTACCATATCGGAGGGCGCGAGCGCCTTCGGGCCAGATTTTACGACCTTTGGGTCGCTTGGCCGTCTGCTGAGATTGCCGAATTTGCTAAGCATGTTCATGACACTGATCCTATGGCTTCAGTACGACTTTGACGCAACTGTCCTGCTTGTCGCGAAAGATCTTGTACATCTCGGGTCCTTGTTCGAGCCCGGCAGTGTGGGTGATGACAAACGACGGGTCGATCTGACCTTCTTCGATGCGGCGCAGTAGGTCGTCGGTCCAGCGGTTCACATGGGTCTGGCCCATCCTGAAGGTCAGGCCTTTGTTCATGGCTTGGCCCATCGGGATCTTGTCGACGAACCCACTGTACACGCCCGCGATTGAGATGACGCCGGCTGGCCTGCAGACATAGATCATTTCACGCAGCACGTGGGGCCGATCGCTCTCCATCAGCATCATCTGCTTCGCGCGGTCATAAACGGTGTCTGGTTGACGAAAAGACACGTGACTTTCCATCCCGATGGCGTCGATGCATTTATCTGGCCCCTTGCCGCCTGTAAGCTCGTTCAGCCTTTCAACAACGCTCTCCTCCAGGAAGTTGATGGTGATCGCGCCGCCCGCTCCGGCCATGGAAAGGCGTTCGGGCAGGCAATCTATGCCCACGACCTGCTTGGCACCGAGAAGAATGGCGCTGCGGATTGCCATCTGCCCCACCGGGCCACAGCCCCAGATCGCGACGGTATCGGAGGGCTCGATTTCGCACTGGACAGCAGCCTGCCAGCCAGTTGGCAATATGTCGCCAAGGAAGAGGACCTGCTCATCGGAGAGCCCGACCGGTACCTTGATGTGCGTTGCATCGGCAAATGGTACGCGAACATACTCGGCTTGTCCGCCCGGGTAACCGCCGGTCAGATGGGTATACCCAAACAGCCCAGCCGTCGTGTGACCGAACGCCTTGTCGGCGATGTTCTTGTTGCGGTTGGTTCGTTCGCAGACCGAAAAGTTCCGGCGCTTGCACTGGTCACATTCCCCGCAAATGATGGTGAAGGGAACGACGATGCGGTCTCCCTTCCTAAGCGCGCCGTTTACCCCGGATCCAACTTCCACCACCTCACCCATCATTTCGTGGCCCATAATGTCGCCTGGCAGAATTGCCGGAATGAGGTTGTGATAGAGATGCAGGTCCGAGCCGCAGATCGCGCAGCTCGTCACCTTGACGATGACGTCGCGCGGGTCCTCGATCTCGGGATCGGTAACCTCATCGCAACGTATGTCTTCTTTTCCATGCCAAACCAGCGCTCGCATGCTTAATCTCCCGTAGGCCCGGTTCGCGGCGTCGTGAGAGCGAGCTTGGCCGCTTTCCTTCAGGCTGCGAATTAGCTTTCCGAGGTCCAACCGCGAGGCAGCATCCATGTTCCCCGCCTCCGTTAAAAAACTTAGGCCGGCTTTTGAAGGTGGGGCTGACGGCCTTGTCGGAGCGTCGAGAAGGCGGTGGCCGCCCTGCCGGACATCGTTAAGAAGGTCAAGGAAGATTCCCGGCTTCGCCGTGGGCGTGGTGCATGGCGGCAACGTGAAGGGGCCGGTTGCGAGTCGGGGTGGAGAAGGTTGGATTTCAGGTGCTCTCCCTCTATCACCTTCAAAATTGCCCAAACAATTCTCCGGCCCCTTCATGGCTTCCCGGAAGCCCAGCGTTTGCGGGATGTGCGGCCGAAAGCTGGGGAGAGCGGAAACAACTTTCCCTTCAATCTGCTCTCCGAATGTCCATCATTCTCCGAAGCTGGGGAACCTTTTGGATCTTCGGTCCGGCCCATCCGCGGGCACAAACTTTGCGTTTCCGCCAATGGTTCGGCCAATGGCGTCTCTATGACTTGCCCGCAAGCACCGCCGCAACCTATAGGTTTGCAACTAGCCTTATGGTTTGCTAGCTTCACCGTAGGGATGAGGAGATGCGGATTTTGTACCGCCTTTGGAAGTGGCTCTTACGTCCGAAAGCGCTGGGTGCCGGAGCGAACAGGGAGGAGCTATCACCGAGTCATCCGTCCTCCATCAGCGAAGCACGTCTCCTGGACTTTTTGGCGAACACGACTGATGGTGTGTCGTTCTATGATCAGGACTTCCGCCTGACGCACTACGCAACCAACCTCAAAAGCATCCATAGCCGCCCGCTAGTTGCGGGCGACGCTCTGTGGGAGATTTATCCGAACGTCGACACTGAGCTCATCGAAAAATTTGTTCGCGTGCTGCGCGGCGGCACTCCAATAAAGGTCAACCTCCCGGGTGCGGGGGGGGTGGCGCCCGGTTCGGGGGGCGTTTTGGGGGCTGCTATTTTATTTGGAATCATTTAATCCATCGAACGGGCGGGGGGCGGGGGGGGCTCACCGGAAGAGCAAGAGCGTATGATGCTCCTTCATCAGGCGACGCACGACGCATTAACCGGATTGCAGAACCGGCGGGGGTTCAGCGAAAACCTGCAACAAGCTCTGTCGGTGGTCGATGAGCCAAATGCCACTGCCCTGCTGCAAATCGACCTTGACGGTTTCAAAGCGGTCAATGACACACTCGGCCATGGCACGGGCGATACGTTGCTTCAACTGGCAGCAGGCCGGATCCGGGACACGCTTCAGGACGGCGAACTCGCATACCGGTTAGCTGGAGACGAGTTCGCCGTCATTCAATCGCGTACGGGACAGCCCGCCGAAGCGGAACGCCTCGCGGGGGCGTTAATTGAAGCATTCAAGGCGCCGTTCATGATCAACGACATCCCCGTCTTCGTCGGCGCGAGCATCGGAATTGCATTCGGACCGGGACACGCGACCGAGGGCGAGCAGTTGATGAAGGCCGCGGATATCGCCCTTTATGCCGCCAAAAGAGACGGACGCGGCTGTGCGCGAATTTTCAATCGCTCGATGCAGCTCCTGCTCGAACAGCGTGAAAACCTGAGGCGCAGTCTTCGAATGGCGCTGGACCGGAACGAGCTTTATCTTGAATATCAACCGCTCATTCGGGCTCCCGCGTCGGTCGTGGGCTTCGAAGCGCTGCTGCGATGGCGGCATCCCGAAGTCGGGACCATTCCTCCGAGCGTGTTCATACCGATCGCCGAAGCCGACGGTCTCATGGACGAGATTGGACGATGGGTGATCGAAGAAGCCTGCCGCCAAGCAACGAGATGGCCGTCTTCACTGACGGTCGCCGTGAACCTGTCGCCGGCGCAGTTCCTGAGCGGTTCGCTCACGGACACGGTTGCTCAGATCGTCGACGCAGTCGGAATCCGCGCCGACCGGCTTGAGCTCGAGATTACCGAAACCGTTCTTCTCGAGCAAACCGTCGACAACATTGACACACTGAATACCCTGAATGTCCTCGGGATAAGGATCGCGCTAGACGATTTCGGCACCTACTACTCCTCGTTGAGTTACCTTAAGAACTTCCCGTTCGACACATTGAAGATAGACCGATACTTCATAAAAGACTTAGAAACCGATCGAAAAAGTCAGACGATCGTGCGATCGATCATAGGCATGGCGCACGGCTTGGGGATAAGCGTCACCGCGGAGGGAGTTGAAACGCCGGGACAAGCACAGTGGCTGATCAGGGAAGACTGTGATTACCTCCAGGGCGATTTCCTTGGACGGCCACTCGGAGCCGAGGCGACGCGCGATTTCATCAGGCGATCTCCCAAGGAACTAATACGCGAAAGTGGGGACGAAATCTGGCGATCCAGCGTCCGGCCCCATGCATAGCGGCGTGGACGAAACTGAGGGGTCGCATCGCTTGACTAAAATGCAGCCAGAAACGAGTGAGGAACGCCAATGAATATTGCTTCTCATGCCGAAGATGGCGAAGCAGTCTTTGAGACAATGATCCAGATCGATTTGGACGTCAAAACTTTTATGTCTGATTGGATACTCTGCGATCAACTCTCGACCTACTCGGCGCGGATGATCAGCCATAACAGAACTGACTCCGTACGGCATTCAAACCTCTTTTCCTCTGCGTTGAACGAATTATTGGAGGTCGCCTTTCGTACGCGGCATTACGGCGGTGAAATAGCCTGTAGAGTGTCCCGCCGGGGCGAGACGGACAGGATCGAACTGACATTCCCTTGCATGCCCGAAGAACGACAATTCTTTGAAGAAGCGGTGTTTCAAATTACGGGATCCGAGGCAATGGAGCGCTATCTCAACTCAGTGTCCGGAGACCTCGCGCCCAGTCGTGAAGTCGTTCTCCTGGAACTCGCCATCGACTACAACGCGACCCTTCGAGTCGAGCAAGTCGGCGCTGAAATCATCACTCTTGTCGTCGATCTTCCGCTTGAGGGCATGCCAAGTTGAGCGCGTACAACCTTTTCCCGCGTTTCAGAGCGCAATACGATGCAAACGATCAGGAGTTCTCGATATCGGGAATACTGCGGCCCCAATCGATCGATGAGCTTGCGCCCAGCATTGCCCTGTTGAAGGAATCAATCGCTCGTGTACGCGGCACTCTGTACGTAAACGTCAAACGATTGACGCAAATGAACAACACCGCATTTCATGCTTTCTCGCGGGTCATTATTGACGCCTGTCGCGTTCGACCAGATCTCAGGTTCGTACTCGTAACGTCAAGCGTTGTCGGGTGGACGACCAGAAAATTCGGGCGCCTGAACGGAATCGAAGCGAACATCACTGTTCAAGAGTATGACAGTGATTTCTATCCGGGGCAGAGCTTCCTCGAAGAAGGCGGGTTCATTCCGATCCTCCGCACACAGACGAAGATGACTTGGCGCCACGAGCGCACAATCTTGCCGCGACACGGCATGCAACCCGGTATCATCATGGCCGACATCTGTTGCGGAATTGGTGATTTCGCCGTACTCGTGCAGAAAGAATTTCAGCCAGCACGGATTGTCGCTCTCGACCATTCCAGATCAAGCCTTGCTTATGCGCGAAGCGTGGCTGCGGCGTTCGATATCGGAGGAATTGAATACACCTATGGCGACGCGTCAGAAATGCTGCTCGACCAAGATCAGTTTGACTTGGTCACATGCCGACACTCCCTGCAGGTGTTCAACAAGCCCGAACTGATTCTCAAGGAACTCTTTCGCATCTGCAAGCCGGGCGGACGCGTCTACATCACGAATGAAAAGAACTCGCACTGTCTGGGCGAACCGCGCGCCGATAGCATCCAGTGGACCTATAATGAAGTCGCCAAGCTTTGGGCGCACTTCCAGATGGATATCGAGCTTGGCCCCAAAAGCCGTCGATACCTGGTCGAAGCGGGGTTCGAAGACATTCGAGTCGAGTCTTTCGTGGTCACCAACCACGACGGCGATCCGCAGGACTTCGCAGATGTCGTCGCGGCATGGGAGAACGTCTATGCAGGCGAGATGGCGACAAAGCGAGGTGACCCGCCGGCGTTCATCAGACGGTTCCGACAGGGTTTCCAGGATCACATTTTCGCTGCGCTCCACCCCAAGGGATATGCCGGCTGGCCAATCTGGGTTGCATCGGGACGTAAGCCACTGTGAGCGAGTCGCATGCCATTTCCCCCAAACCCTGGTCCGTTTTCCGGCCTAACAGCTTCCGCGCGAAATTCATAATCGTTGTAGGCGGGGCGGTGCTGTTCGACCTCCTGGTCGGTGGGAGCGTCGCCCTGTGGAACGTCAACCGGCTTTCCCGCGACGCGACGTACCAGATCGAGAGCGGCCTCACCAAGGCGAGCCAGGAATACCTCCAGAATTATATCGAGACGACTGCTCTGCGCGCCGATCTCCTGTTCGACCAAATGCACTCCGAGGTTACCGCACTTGCAGGCTCCATGCAGAGACTGATCGATCATCCAGAGGCGAAGGAGGCAATCGGCAACGCGCTGGCGACGGACTCCTATTTCAATGCGCCGCTTATACATGACCCCAAGGGAAACTGGATGCAGAGCCCACAAGGGTCGCCTTCGGTCTTGAGTATTTGGGGATATCTTCTCTCCCCCGATGGCCGACCGAAGCCCGAAATTCTCCACAAAATTCAGGAGAGTGCGGCGTTCGACATTTTTGGCCCAAGCCAAATGGCAACAGGCGCCAGGAAGTTGCAGGTCTATTACGTTGGACCGAAGGCAGCACCTATCATGCGCACGACTCCTTACTCCGATCAGGCGCAAACCTTCGACAAGCTCTATCCGGGCCACAACAACGCAAATTTCTGGGATTTCTTCTTTCCTGGCGTCTATGAGCGCTGGCAGGGGTGGATCAGGGACCCGAATTCGCGCCCCGTAACAGGCGATGACATCACGGCGACTGCCCCATATATCGATGCGATTACCGGCAAGCTCATAGTGAGTTTTTTCCATCCGCTCTGGACGAAGGACCGCAAGGATGTCGCCGGCATGGTCGCTTCCGACGTGACGCTCGATCAACTCGCTGAAATCGTCGAAAGCGTGAAGGTCGCTGAGACGGGCTTCGGTTTTCTCACCATGTCGAATGGCAATGTGCTCGCGATCAAGCCCGAAGGCGAGAAAACGCTCGGGCTCAAGATTGCAAGCGGTGCGGCGGGTCAAGGCGTTACCGGACTCGATCGCTCGCTCAAAAAGAGTACGCATTCGGCCGTTGCGGCGCTCGAACTTCCTGCCGACGACAAGACGGTCATCAAGCATATTTCGATTTGGGAGGAGGATGGCGAAGCCGAACCTCACATCGTCGCGCTTCGCCGACTGGAGGCAGTCAATCTCTGGAACAGCACGGGGTCCATCACAGCCGAAAACCAGATGCTCGGCTTCGTCGTCCCGGAGCGGGAAATCTATGCTTCCCTGCTTGCAGCGCAACAGAGCATTTCCAGCGCGACCAACCGGATCCTGGTCTCCCAGATCATCGCAATTATCATTTCGCTCCTGATTGTCTTTGCGGCTGTCTTCGGAATCTCAAAGCGGATCACCGCAGGCCTCAGCGCGCTTGCAGCAGCCGCAAAGCGGCTCCAGGCACAAGACTATTCAGTTCGAGTAAGCATTCCGACGCATGACGAAGTGGGAGAGGTGGGGGTCGCGTTCAACCGGATGGCGGAGGAGATCAGCTTCCATACGGAAAATCTCGAGCAAATCGTCGATGAAAGAACGAAGGAGCTTGAAGACGCAAATCAGGAGATTTCCGCCCTCAACAGCAAATTGCGAGATGAGAACCTCCGCCTTGGTGCAGAGCTTGCAGTTGCCAAACATATCCAGATGATGGTTCTGCCGAGAGCCAGCGAACTCGAAGCCATCCACGGGGTCGAAATCGCAGCTTATATGCGGCCGGCCGACGAGGTCGGCGGCGACTACTACGACGTCTTGCAAGAGGGATCGCGGGTCAAAATCGGGATCGGCGATGTGACAGGCCACGGGCTCGAAAGCGGTGTGCTGATGCTGATGGTTCAATCCGTTGCACGCGCGCTGCAGGAGACTGGCGAGGACAATCCACGTCAGTTTCTCGATCGACTGAACAGAGCCATCTATAAAAATATCGAACGGACCAACACCGACAAGCATCTCTCGCTGGCCTTTCTTGACTTTGAGAATGGGAGGGTGACCCTGTCAGGGCAGCATGAGGAGGTTCTCGTCGTTCGTGCAAATGGAGAGATCGAGCGTATCGATACCGCCAATCTTGGTCTGCCGATCGGCCTCGAACGCAACATCTTGCCGTTTATCGCAACGCGCGACATTCCGTTCAACAGCGGCGATGTGATCGTGCTCCACACGGATGGTGTGACCGAGGCGGAAGATCAGGAGGGAAAATTGTTCGGTTTGATACGCCTCTCTAACAGTGCGCGCCACTATCATCGCAGGAGCGCCGAGGAGATCAAAACTGGAATTATTGAGGACCTGATGGCGCATATCGGAACACAGAAAATCCACGACGACATCACGCTCGTGATCATGAGGCACAAGTAGGAATGACAACACTGTTCGGAACAGCCGACTTTGCAATTGGAATGAGAGAGAGCGTCAGCCGCGTGCGATTGTTCGATGGACCTCTCGATCTGAGTTGGCATCATTGCGCTACTACTTCGGACTTCATCGCGGACGTTTTTGCCCTGCGCTTCCAGTCTTCTCGCAACGACTACAGGGAAGTGCGACACAGCATTGGCTATCTAGTCAACGAACTGATTGAAAATGCGGTCAAGTTTCGTGCGCCAGGCGAGATCACCATCGAGGCGGCCATAGAATCGGAAAGTTTTAAAATCAAGGTTTCGAATGTTGTTGACGTCGAAACGACCGCTAAATTTCAAAATCTTCTGTCGGAGATCACAGCCGGCGATCCGGGTGAGCTCCTGATCCAGCGAATCGAAGAGAATGCCGCGGACCCTCAGACAACAAATTCCGGTCTTGGATTGCTGACGTTGATGAGCGACTATGGCGCGAGCCTGGCTTGGGTCTTCAGCCCCGCCGACGAAAGGGACCAGGTTCGCCTGGAAACATATGCTTCAATTGTGGTATCATCAGAAACTTATAACTAAAACGAAATGAAGACAAAATCGTGGACATAACAACGACAAATTATCGCGTGTGGAACGAAGGAAGCGATGTTTATTTTGACGGCGTAATGAGGTTGTCCAGTTCTGAGGCCTATGCGCCCATTTTGCAGCTAATGATGAATGTCCTTACCTCCAATCCTACTACTATAACGATACATGTATCAGACTTGGAGTTCCTTAACTCGTCGGGCATTAATTTATTGGCCAAATTTACCATAGAGGTCAGAAAACATCCAGAGATCCAACTCATTGTCCGGGGAAGCTCGGAAATACCTTGGCAGTCGAAATCGCTGCCAAATCTCAAAAAACTACATCCTGCGATGGTACTCTTCGTTGGCTGACAGGCGGGTTTATCCAGGCGTCAAAGACCATTCGGCTACACTTTCCGGACGTCTGCCTTTTGAGATGCGAATCGAAAAGGACGGGAGCGGGCTCATACGCTCTGGCATCCGGCTGAATGCCGCTTCCGAGGCGGCGGCCGAAAGGCCGGTCAGGGTCATGACTTCCGGTACGGCTGAACGTCGGCGTTGGAGACGCCATATCGCGGCTCCAAACCAGGACCGTTCCGTCCTTACGCTGCCTGCACGTTTTTCGAGATCCGCGCCCACTCCGGAATCCAGTCGCGGTGCGCGGCGAGCAGGTCGTCGACCAGCGACCAGATCTGGTCGAGATCAAGCTCGGCGGCGGTATGCGGATCCATCATCGCCGCGTGATAAAGATGCTCGCGGTTTTCCGTCATCAAGGCCGCGACAGTCAGTTCCTGCACATTGACATTGGTGCGGATGAGCGCCGTCAGTTGCGGCGGCAAGGTGCCGATGAAGGTCGGCTGGATGCCGGACGCATCGACCAGGCACGGTACTTCGGCCGCGCAATTTTCCGGCAGCGAGGTGATGCAGCCATTGTTGCGGACATTGCCGTAAATAACCGAGGGCTCGCCGGTCCAGACCGAGTTCATGATCGAGGAAGCATATTCATGGCTCTCCTCGATCTCGATGTTCTCGGCGCTCCGGTAGGCAGCCGCCTGCCCTTTCCACCGCTCGATCTGCTCGATGCAGCGCTTGGGATATTCATCGAGCGGAATGCCGAATTTCTCGATCAGATCGGGCCTGCCGTCCTTGATGAAATAGGGCGTGTATTCGGCGAAATGCTCCGAGCTTTCGGTGACGAAATAGCCGAGGCGGGTCAGCACCTCGTAACGCACCTTGTTCGGGCAGCGCGGATTCCAGTGGCTGGGTTTCGGAAATCGCCCGTCGCGGTAGCCGCGCACGAGATCCGGATAAAGGTCGCGGTAGCTGCCATCAGCCTGCCGATGCTCGAATTTCAGGTAGAAGGCCATGTGGTTGATGCCGGCGGCACGGTAACGGATTTCCTCGAGCGGGATTTCGAGATCTCGGGCGAGCTCGAAAGCGGTTCCCTGCACCGAATGGCAGAGACCGACCTGCTTGATGAGCGGATACTTTTCCGCAATCGCCCAGGTGTTGATCGCCATCGGGTTGACGTATTGCAGGAGGATGGCGTCGGGGCAGATTGCCATCATGTCTTCGCAGATTTTCCAGAGGTGCGGAACGGTGCGCAAACCCCGCATGATGCCGCCAACGCCGAGCGTATCGGCGATCGTCTGGCGCAGGCCGTATTTCTTCGGCACCTCGAAATCAGTGACCGTGCAGGGCTCGTAGCCGCCGATCTGGAAGGCAACGACGACGAAGTCCGCGCCTTCCAGGGCCTTGCGCTGGCTGGAATGCGTCTCGATCGTCGCCGCAGAGCCAAGCGTCTTGACCAGCTTTCCGGCGACGATCTCGCTTTCTTCCAGGCGCTGCGGATTGACGTCCATCAGCGCGATGGTAGCGCCCGAAAGAGACGGCCGCTGCAGCACATCGCCGATGACATTCTTCATGAAGACGGTGGAACCGGCCCCGATGAACGTGATTTTGGGTTGTCTCGTCATGAATTGCGCCTCTTGTCTGCGATTTACGCGGCTACCTCGAACGCGGCCCTGACGAGCCGTTCAGTGTAGGCGGTCCTCGGATGGGAAAGAACCTCGTCGACGGGTCCCTCCTCGACGATTTTACCGTGCTGCATCACCACGACCCGATGACAGAGCGCGCGTACGACCTTGAGATCGTGGGAAATGAAGAGATAGCTCAGTCCGCGCTCGTCCTGCAGCTTGCGCAGGAGGTCGATGATCTGGGCTTGAACGGAGAGATCGAGCGCCGATGTCGGCTCGTCGAGCAGGATGAATTCCGGCTCGAGTGCGATTGCCCGTGCAATAGCGATGCGCTGGCGCTGTCCACCGGAAAACTCGTGCGGAAAGCGCGACAGGATGTTGTGCGGAAGCCCGGCGCTGACAAGCGCCTGCTCCACGCGCTGCAACCGATCACTTTTGTCGTCGCCGAGCCGATTGACGATCAGCCCCTCCTCGATGATCTGGCCGACCGACATGCGCGGATTGAGCGAGGAGAACGGATCCTGAAAGACGACCTGCATGCGCGATCTGAGCGGCCGCATCTGGTCACGTGTCCTTGCGTGGATCGGTTCGCCGTCGAAGAAGATTTCGCCGCCGTCGGCCGTCAGAAGCTTCACCAGCGCCTGCCCGAACGTCGTCTTGCCGGACCCGGATTCGCCGACCAGCCCCAGCGTTTCGTACCGGTGAAGCTTTAGGCTGAGGCTGTCGACGGCGACGAGTTCCTTGAGCCGCGGCTTGAAGAACCCACCATGCTTCAGCATGAACGACACCCGCACATTGCTGCCCTCGAGAATGACGGCTGAGTCCACCGGCGTCGGATTGGCCATGCCCTTTGGTTCGGACGCCAGAAGATGGCGCGTATAGGGATGCTGCGGGTTCTTGAAGAGCGCTTCAGTGGTGTTGTGCTCCTTCACCTCGCCCTGGCTCATGACATAGACGTAGTCGGAAAACTGGCGAACGACCGTCAGATCGTGAGTGATCAGGATTACTGCCATACCGAGCTTCTGCTGCAGATCACGGATGAGGTTGAGTATCTGCGCCTGCACGGTGACGTCGAGTGCCGTCGTGGGTTCATCGGCGATGAGTACGTCCGGATTATTGGCGAGCGCCATGGCGATCATGACGCGCTGGCGCTGACCGCCTGAAAGCTGGTGCGGATATTGGTTGAAGCGGCTTTCCGGGTCCGGAATCTGCACCTGCCGCAACAGCTCCAGCGTACGCTCCGCTGCTTGCCTGCGGCTCATCTTCTGATGAACGCGGATCGCCTCGATGATCTGCGCGCCGACCGTGTAGACCGGATTGAGCGAACTCATCGGCTCCTGGAATATCATCGAAATGCGGTCGCCGCGCAGCGCCCGGCGCTGCCGGTCGGAGAATTTCAGCACATTTTTCCCATCATATTCGATCCGCGAGTGCACGGCCACGGCGGCGCGCTTGGTGAGCAAGCCCATGACCGTGCGCGCCGTCACCGACTTGCCGGAGCCGGATTCTCCCACCACAGCGATGGTCTCGCCGCGATAGAGCTGAAACGAGACATCCTTGACCGCGTCGACCGTTCCGCCTTCTACCTTGAAGGTCACCGCGACATTGCGGGCGTCGATGATCGGACTGCCGGTCCTCACCGCATGATCGTGACGTTCGTCCGGCGCCCTCGAGGTCTTTTCCGTCAGAGCCATGGTGCCGGCCTTCTCAATAGGGATCGACGGCGTCGCGAAGACCATCGCCCAGCGCATTGAACGCAAAGACGGTGACCAGCACGAAACCCACGGGGGCAAGGATCCAGGGATAGGACCCAATGACGGAGTATGTCGCGGTATCCTGCAGCATCAGCCCCCAGGAGATCAGCGGCGGCTTCACCGCGAAACCGAGGAAGCCGAGGAAGGATTCAAGCAGCACGACATTGGGGATCGCCAGCGTGACGGCGACGATGACGTGGCTCATGACGTTGGGGAAAATATGCTGAAAGATGATCCGGCGGTCGGTTGCGCCGATCGCCATCGCCGCCCGCACATAGTCGATCCGCGCCAGCGCCAGCGTCTTGCCTCGAACTTCGCGCGACAGCTGTGCCCAGCCGAGCGCCGACATCACGAAGATGACGAACGCGAGGAAGACATTGGTCGGCGCCGTCACCGGAATCAGCGAGGTGAGCGCGAGATAGAGCGGCAGTTGCGGAAAGGCGAGCACCAGTTCGACGAAGCGCTGCACCCATGCGTCGAACCTTCCGCCGAAATATCCGGACACCATGCCGACCGTCGTGCCGACTACCGTGATGATGAACACCACGGTCAGGGCGATCATCAGCGAAATGCGCGAGCCGTAGATGATGCGCGACAGCACATCGCGGCCGAACTTGTCGGTGCCGAGGAAATTGACCGGGCTTCCGTCGGTGGCGCCGAAGAAATGCCGCTGCGCCGGGATCAGTCCGAATAGCCTGTAGCCGAACCCCTTGACAAAAAAGCCGAGCGTCTGCGGGTTATCGTAGTCGGGGCCGACGATCGGCTGGAACGTGACGGGGTCGAATTCATCTGTTTCACGAATCGGATAGCTGCGCGGCGGAAAGACGAAGTTCCCCTCCCGATCCGTCATGCTGATTGTCTGCGGCGGCGCGAAACCGACGCCGGTCAGCTTCGGATCGACGGGTGCGAAGAACTCCGCGAAAATCGTCATGATCATCAGGAGGCAGACAAGGATCAGCCCTATCATGCCGGTCCAGGATCGCTTCAGACGGCGCCAGACAAGCGCGGTATAGGTTTCATTGCCGTTGCCTTTGGCCGGCGGCACGGAGGCGCAGACTACGGATTGGACGTCGGCTTTCATGCGTCGGCCCCTCCCCCAAGACGAACGCGCGGGTCAAGTGCCGCGAGCAGCATGTCGGCGATGATGTTGCCGACGATCAGGGTCACCGACAGAACCAGCATGAAGGTCGCCGTGACATAGACGTCGCCGATCCACATCGAGCCGACGATGGCCGGGCCGACCGTCGGCAGGGCGAAGATGATCGCGGTTTCGATCTCGCCGGTCAGCATGTAGGGCAGCACGACGCCCTGATACATGACGAGCGGATGCAGCGCGTTCGGCACAGCGTGGCGCATGACCACCGTGCGCTCGCTCAAGCCCTTGGCCCGAGCCGTTTCGACATATTGGGCGTTCAGCGTATCGAGAAGATTGCCCCGCATGACGCGCATGTTGTAGGCGAGCCCGCCCAATGTGGCGATCGCGATGACCGGCCAGACATGCTTGACCAGATCGACGAACTTGCCCCACGACCAGGGCGCCCCGCCGTAGCGGGCGGAATGGAAACTGTTGATCTCAGTGACATTGAAGTGGAACACCAGGATATAGACGATGATCAGCGCCATCAGGAATCGCGGTACCGTCATGCCGAGAAACGAGAACCCCGACAGCACGCTGTCCAGCCAGGAATATTGCCGGGTTGCCGCCAAAACGCCGAAGGTGATGCCGATCACCGATGCCAGGATATGGCAGACGAGCGCCAGCGCCAGCGTACGGGGCAAACGTTCGCCGACCACATCGGCGACAGGCTTGTTGTAGAAGAGACTGTGGCCGAAATCGCCGCGGGTGACGATGCCGGTGATCCAGTTGACGTACTGGACGGGCAAGGGCTTATCGAGGCCATGCGCGATCTTGTAGGCCTGCGCCTGGGCGTCGGCCTTTTCGAAAGATGCGCCACCCTGGTTGATCAGTTGCGAGCGCACATAGTCGCTGTAGTCGCCCGGCGGGGCCTGGATGATCGCGAACGTCACGACGCTCAGGACGAAGAGGACAGGAATCGCCGAGGCGATACGCACAAGCAGAAATCTGAACATGATCGTGTTTGCTTCTCTTGTGGCTCGTGGCGATCTGCTCCTTCACGAGGCGCGGTATCTCCACGGTTCAATTCGCAACCTCCCCTCCGGCGGATGCTCGCCGGAGGGGAAATCGACTGCGGTCAGTTGATCGGACCGCCTTCACCGGGCTTGTCCGGAAGCTGCTCGGGGAACAGCTCGTAGTCGCCCTGCTTGTCGGCAGCGACGAAGACCCGTTCACGGATGATCGTGTCCTCCGCCCAATTGAACATGAAGATCGGCACGCCTTCCGGAATGTTGGAGAAGCGCTTGTTGATGATGAGCGCACCCGGATATTCTGTCAGGCCGATCGTATCGAGATTCGTCGTCGAGACCTTCTGGAACTGCTTCATCAGATCAGCCCGCTCGTCATTGTCGTTGCTGGAGATGAACTTGTTGACGACGTCCACGAGTTCCTGTTCGAACGGCATCAGATCGACCGTGCCGTCCGTTCCTGCCCTGTGATGCCAACTCGTGCGCGGACCGGTCGGGGCAAGCTGGGTCGTGTTCTGCACAACTGAGGTCTGTTCCTGCTCGTTGCGGCGAACAAGCCAGTCGAAGCGCCCGGCATACTGGGTTGCGTCGCGCTTCGCGCCATCGATTGTGTTCAGCACGACCTTGAGGCCAAGCTGTTCCATCTGGCCGACCAGACCTTCCGCGAGATTGCGATCGGTGCTGTAGTCGGAATTCACCAGAAGCACGATCTGTACGTCCGAGCCGCCAGCTGTACCGGCCGGGAAGTTGACGGCGCCGTTGCCGTCCGTGTCCTTCAACCCGACCTTCTCCAGCAGCGCCTTGGCGCCTTCCAGATCGAACGGGTAGTACACCGTCGAGGCGCGGTCGTAAAAGCTCGTGCCAGAGGAAATGCCGCCGGGATAGATCGCGGTGAAGGGTCCTTTGACGAGGGATTCGCCGAGTTTCTTGCGATCGATGGCCATGGTCACGGCCTTACGGAAATCGACGTTGCGGTTGAGCTCGCGTACGGCCTGCGCCCGCTCGTCCGGCTCGCCCCAGCCATTGGCTGAAAAGTTCATGCGCAGATTGTAGCCGATCAGCCGGGCGCCAAAGGCCAACCGCGCGGGAGCCGTTTCCTGTGCGGCGCGCTTCAGCGATTCCACGAAATTTTCAGGTTGCTCCAGGTTCGAGATATCGCCGGACCCGGCGATCGCCTGCACGTCGCGATCGGCCCAGGTCGAAAGCTTGTAGTGCAGTTCGTTGAGATAGGGCAGCTGATTTCCCTCTTCGTCCACCTTCCAATAGTAAGGATTGCGGCGAAGCACGATGACGTCGTCCGAACGGTATTCGATAGGCACCCAGGCGCCCATGACGGGCATATTCAAGTATTCCGGCGGAAAGCCGTTCTTGTACTCGTCGTAGGTGGTGCCCGCATATTTCGGATGCTTGGTCTTCAAAATGTGCGAGGGGCCAGGGCAGAAGGTTCCATAGGCCATCGCATAGAGATGCTGGCGCGGGAACGCGTCCTTAAAAGTCCATTCGATCGTATATTTGTCTACCGCCTTCAGGGTGGTGCCTTCTCCGAACGTTTCCGGTGTTGCACCGTTCAGCGGCGAGACGTTCGGATC
Organism: Mesorhizobium sp. WSM4837; assembly: GCF_055811435.1. NCBI lineage: Bacteria > Pseudomonadati > Pseudomonadota > Alphaproteobacteria > Hyphomicrobiales > Phyllobacteriaceae > Mesorhizobium > Mesorhizobium sp. WSM4837. The sequence goes on along the minus strand of NZ_JBVVQE010000039.1, from coordinate 40,792 downwards.
GACGACATTGTCGTCCCAATAGAACATCACGTCATCGGCGTCGAAGGGATCTCCGTCGGACCACTTTGCGCCTTCGATCAACTTCATCGTCAGTGTGTGGCCGTCTTCCGACCACTCCCAGCTCCGGGCAAGATTGGGCAGCGGCTCGACGTCTTTGGCATCGACCTGGAAGAGCGGCGCGGTGCGCGTCAGGCATTCGAACATCGCAATGTCAATGCCGCCCCAGCCTTGCGTCTGCCCGGCACTGTAGTTCCAGCCTTCCGGCCGGCCGCCGATGACGTGGCGCATCGTGTCGCCATAGACGCCTATCCCGTCGGGCATGTTGCCTGTCTTGAAGACCATCGGCTCCTTCGGCAGCCGCTCGGCCAACGGAGGCAGTTTCCCGGTCTTGACGAATTTTTCGGTGACCCACTCCGGCTCGCGATATTCGGATAGCGCCTTGAATTCCAGAATTGAATCGCGCGGCACGTAATTGATCTTGCCTTGCGCCGGAAACGGCGGCTGTTCCGGCACGATCGTCGGCTCGGAGGCCACGGCCTGGATCGCGAACGCCGATACACCAAACAGGAGCGCGGCGGCGGTTTTCATGCGGCCAAAAATGTTCATTGTCCTGATCTCTCCCTTATGCTTCGGGCCTGCCGCGATGGCATGGCTCTCCTCCTACAAGCATTCGATCGAAGCGGTATTCCGCTTTCTCAGAAGCGGTATTCCGCTTTCTCGGATGACAGTGCCGTGCTGCCCGAGCGCATTCGCCGAGGCACGATCCTGGCCGCCCGGTTTTCCGGAACATTGGCTTATCGCAACCAATGTCTCAGCCGGCCGCGCGCAATGCGTCCTTTTCGGCCCTGATCTCTTCGATCGAGCGAACCTCGCGGCGGGCAACGCCCTTCCATTCCCGCGTTTTTACCGTCGCGCGGCTCAGCCGCTCCTTGGCGCTGTCGATCGCATGGGCGAATTGCGGCAGCCATTGCGCTTGCGCCACAACCATCTCGTCGACCATCTGCCAGACCTCTTCCGGCGTGCAGATGGCGCCAACCAGCGGATCGTGCAGCACGGCCAGTTTCAGGAGGTCGATGTCGCCGGAGATTGCCGCGTGGACGGACATGCGCTGGACATTAATCGACGAAATGCAGGTCGCGGCGCAGGCTTCCGGAAGCGTGATGCCGGCCACCATGTTGATGCCGAAGCGATCGACGAAACCAGGCGATTCGATGATTGCATCGGACGGAAGATTGGTGATGACGCCTTCGTTCTTGACGTTGAAGTGACCGCGATAGACCCGACCGGTCTCGAGCGCCTCCAGTATGTGGCTGGCGTGCTCGTTCGAGCGGCGCCCGGGATCGAAGGGCTTTCCCGCATCTTCGAGGAATTGCGGGAACTCGGTTTCGAACCAGTTCCGGGTTTCGGTCGAATAGCGCAGATAACCGCCGGTTTCGCCGTGGATCCAGTCCGACATATCGATCCACTTGGCAGTCTCCTCAGGCCGTTTGCGATACCAGGGTAGATATTCCGACAGGTGGCCGTTACTTTCGGTCGAATAGACGCCGAAGCGCTTCAACACGTCGATCCTGAGTTTCTCCTGCCGCGAGAAGACCGGATGCGCCTCGAAGGCGGCGACGAGCTCATCCCTGCCGATCTTGCGGCCCTTGACGCGAACGTCGACGAACCAGGTCTGGTGGTTGATGCCGGAGCAGACATAGTCGAGCTCGCCTTCCCCGGCGCCGAGGATCTCGGCAATCTGCTCGGCCCCATGCTGGACCCCATGGCAGAGACCGACCGTATCGACCTTGCCGAATTCGATCGCCGCCCAGGTGTTCATCGCCATCGGGTTGGCATAGTTCAGGAATTTGGCGCCTGGCTCGGCCAATTCCCGAATGTCCTTGCAGAAATCCAAAATGACCGGGATGTTGCGCTGGCCGTAGAGAATGCCACCGGCGCAGATCGTATCGCCGACGCACTGGTCGACGCCGTATTTCAAGGGGATGCGGATATCGTCGGCATAGGCGGCGAGACCTCCGACGCGCACACAGCTAATGATGTAGCGCGCGCCCTCGATCGCCTTGCGGCGGTCCGTCGTCGCGGTCACCCGTGCAGGAAGCTGACTCGACTTGACGATCCGCAGGAGAATTGACTCGATCATCTTGAGATTGTGCTCGCTGATGTCGGTCAGTGCGAACTCGATGTCGCGCAGCTCCGGGACACACAAAATGTCCGTGAACAGCTTCTTGGTGAAACCGACGCTGCCCGCGCCAATGATTGCGATCTTAAATCTGCTCATTCGAACCTTCTCCGCAAGCGGATTGGACCGATAGGTAAAAGCGGTTCGTAGAAATCCAGTCCAGGCGTGTTATTCGGAAGACACGCAACCAAGCGGCGTGCAACCGGGGTTTCATCCTCATCTCTTTTGTTTTTTGGTCAATATGCGTAAGATCACGCCCCTCCGGTAGGGCGTAGATGCGCTTTGTAGGGTAATTTTGTGCTGCAAAAACTCGTCGACCTTGGACCGGTGATGAAAATGATTTCCCTGCCGCGCGCTCGGCAGCGATTGCACACCATGCCGACGAGCACCGGCTACGACGTGAGAACGGATGCCGGCTACAGCTGGGATGGCCGCAGGCGCGGGCAGACGCCGTTCACAGTGATACAGCACACCATCAGCGGCACCGGAAACCTGCGTTACGGAACCAGGTCCTACCGCATCGCTCCGGGCGAGACGATGCTGTTGGTTGTTCCGCATTCGCACCGCTACTGGGTCGAAAAGGGCGGGCGCTGGGAGTTTTTCTGGATATCGATGCATGGGGCGGAAGCGTTGCGCATCCATAGAGAGGTCCTGGCAACGAAAGGACCGGTGTTCAGCCTGCGGGCAGCGACCGTCGATAATCTGGCCGACTGCGCCTACCGGCTGGTCAAAGGCGACGGCTCAACGCCGGCACGCGCCTCGGCAATTTCCTATGAGGCGGCCATGGCACTCTATGACGACGTGTTCGAACTGCACGGAAATGATGTGGCGGAGAATTCGGTAGTGCGTCAGGTGACTGACTATATCGGTGCGCATCTGCATCTGCCGTTGCCGGTCGATGAGCTGGCGCGGCTTTCCGGTCTCAGTCGCGCGCATTTCTCGCGTGTGTTCGCGGCGCATGAAGGTATTCCTCCGGCTGAGTTCGTCCTCAACAGACGCCTCGACCGCGCCGCAAAGCTACTGACCATGTCCGCCGACCTTCCGGTGAAGGATATTTCCGGCATGTGCGGCTTCGAAGATCCCAACTACTTCGCCAAGGTATTCCGACGTGGCTTCGGCGTCAGTCCGACAGAATTCAGAACCACTGGCATGTATGCAAGCGCCGGTTATCAGCAGGGGCAGATTTTGGACAGATGACAAATAGCGCTGACCTGTCATCCTTTGATTGCTGCTTTTAGCGCGAGAGAGACCGTCAACCTGGTCACTCGGACATCGGCTTTCAGGAGGCGGCAAAGCTGGCCTTGTAAGAAAAAAGCGTCCCGAAAGACGCCTCTCAATAGCTTGATTCCCTTGAGAGAACTTGGAGCGGATGAAGCGATTCGAACGCTCGACCCCAACCTTGGAAACGTCTATTTCCGCCAACGCCGCCTTATCCGAATCGTCGCTGCCAATCCGAGATGATCAAGGCTAGAAAATGATGCAGGTTCTCTGGACCAGCGTGGCAGCTGAGCAGACGCAGCTTCCTGGCTTCTGCATATGGACCCTCTTGGGTAATTGATAATTGCGCCGTCATGTTCCAAAACAGGTCGGCAGACCCGCGAGGATGGTTTCGTGCGGGGTCGTCCACGGTCCTCAGGCGAGAATTCCAAAAGACGTTCAACAATGACCCAGCACGTACAAAATGCTCGAATTCTCATGTACAGCCACGACACGTTCGGGCTCGGCCACTTGCAGCGCTGCCGGACGATCGCGCATTCGCTGGTCGAGGATTTCCGCGGACTTCAGGTGCTTATCATTTCGGGTGCGACTATCGCTGGCGCCTTCGACTACCGCGCCCGTGTCGACTTCGTGAAGATCCCCAGCGTCATCAAGTTGCGCAACGGCGAATACACCTCGCTGGAAAAGGATATCGATCTGCATGAGACGCTAAGGATGCGCCAGTCGATCATCCGCCACACAGCCGAGACCTTCCGGCCGGATATCTTCATCGTCGACAAGGAACCGCTTGGCCTGCGCGGTGAGATCGAGGACACGCTGTCCTACCTCAAGACGCGGGGCACCACGCTCGTGCTCGGCCTGCGCGAGGTGATGGACGCGCCGCATCTGCTCGAAGCAGAGTGGGCACACAGGGATGTGATGCGCAAGATAGGCCTGTTCTACGACAAGGTCTGGGTCTATGGTCCGCCGGATTTCTACGATCCGCTGATCGGTTTGGACGTGCCGCCGGCTGTCAGGGCAAAGATGAAGTTCGTCGGTTTCCTGCAACGGAGCCTGCAGAAGAACGAGTTGCCCGGCCACCGGCCCGACGGCGATTATATCCTCGTTACCACCGGTGGCGGCGGTGACGGCGGCGACCTGATCCACAGTGTCATCGATGCCTATCAGCAGGATCCGCAATTGCAGCATAGGGCGCTGATCGTGCTTGGGCCTTACATGCCGGCGCGCAAGCGCAACAAGCTGCTCAAGAAGGGGGCCAAGATCCCCTATATCAAGATCATCGAGTTCGACAACCGCATGGAAGATCTCATTGCCGGCGCCAAGGCGGTCGTGGCGATGGGCGGTTACAACACCTATTGCGAGATACTGTCTTTCGACAAGCCGGCGCTGATCGTGCCGCGCGTCAAGCCCCGCGAGGAACAACTGATTCGAGCACGGCGCGCAGCCGAACTCGGCCTCATTGAGATGCTTTTGCCGGAAGAAGCCGAGGATTCCCAGCGGTTTGCCAATGCGCTGGAGGTGCTGCCGGCCCGGCCCGGCCCATCGCAGAGCCATCCGCATCTGACGCTGGAGGGGCTGCCTCACATTTCTGAAATCGTCTCGGAACTGCTCGACCGGCGGGGCGGCCATCACCTTTCGGTCATTGAAGGCATGATCTGAGTTGCAACATCGCAAGATCGTCGTGGTTCTGAAGGGCTATCCGCGGCTGTCGGAAACCTTCATCGCGCAGGAACTGCTCGGACTGGAGCGTGCGGGGTTCGACCTGATACTCTTCGCGCTCAGGCGGCCGACCGACGCAAAACGCCACCCCGTGCATGACGAGATCAAAGCGCCCGTCCATTATCTGCCGGAATATCTGCATGAAGAGCCGCTGCGCGTGGTTCGCTCCCTGTTTGCTTATCTGCTTCGGCCGGGCTTCTGGCGCGCGCTCGGATCGCTGGCTATCGACCTCGGCCGCGACTTTACGCGCAATCGCGCGCGCCGCTTCGGGCAAGCGCTCGTGCTGGCGGCCGAATGGCCGGAAGACGCGGGCTGGCTGCACGCACATTTCGCGCATACACCGGCATCGGTGACGCGCTATGCCAGCCAGCTTCGTGGCCTGCCCTGGAGTTGCTCGGCCCATGCCAAGGACATCTGGACTTCGGCGGACTGGGATCTGGCTGGCAAGCTTTCCTCGGCCCGCTGGACGGTAACTTGCACGAAAACCGGCTTCGACCGTCTGAAAAAACTCGCTAACGGCAACGCGTCTGTGCATCTGAGCTATCATGGGCTCGACCTTGATCGCTTCGGCAGTTTCGGCGAGGCGCGAAAACAGCATGACGGCTCGGCGCCGGACCAACCGGTTATCATTCTGAGTGTGGGGCGCGCCGTTGAAAAGAAAGGTTACGATACGTTGCTGGAGGCCCTTGCCCTCTTGCCTAGTGATTTGGCGTGGCGTTTCGAGCATGTCGGCGGCGGCGAGGAACTGGAACGGTTCAAGGCGCTGGCGCAAAAGCTCGGCCTGGATGGCCGCGTCTTTTGGAAAGGCGCGCTTGCGCAGGAGGAGGTGCTTGATCACTACCGCTGCGCCGACATCTTCGCCCTGGCCTGCAGGATCACCGCAAATGGCGACCGGGACGGTCTGCCGAATGTTCTGGTGGAGGCGGCTAGCCAGCGGCTTGCCTGCGTGTCGACCGATATTTCCGGCGTGCCGGAGCTTCTATCGCCGGATGAAACCGGGCTGCTGGTTCCGACGGAAAACCCAATTGCCCTGGCGCAGGCGCTGGAGCGCCTGATCCGGGATCCCGTGCTGCGCGCCCGCCTCGGCGACGCCGCAGAGCGGCGCGTGCGCGGTAATTTCGATCATTTGGCAAGCATTGGACAGCTCAAGGAACTGTTCGAGCGGGAGTGGCGGGCCGCCGAATGAAGCGGCTGCGCGCTTTCTTCTATGTCCAGCACCTGCTCGGTATCGGCCATCTCGCGCGCGCCAGCCGCATTGCGGCGGCTCTGGTCGATGACGGGTTTGACGTAACGGTCGTGACCGGCGGAGCGCCGATCGCGGGGTTTCCGGGAGTGGGTGTGAAATCTGTAGCCCTGCCACCTGTCACCTCCGGTGATGAAGGATTTTCCGGACTTGTCGACCTGCAGGGCAAACCCATCGACGATGATTTCAAGAGATGGCGTTCAGAGATGCTGCTGCAGGCCTTCCGGGATTGCAGGCCTGATATCGTCATTGTCGAGGCGTTTCCATTTGGACGCCGGCAGATGCGTTTCGAACTCCTGCCGCTGATCGAGGCGATCGACGCGACGTCGCCCAGACCGCTGCTGGCGACGTCCGTCCGTGATATCCTTCAGGAGCGCGTCAAGCCGGGCCGAAACGAGGAAACGGTCGATCTGGTCAACAGGCATTTCGACCTTGTCATGGTCCATGGCGATCCGGCTTTCGCAACCATCGACAAGACATTTCCACTGGCTGGGGCGATCAAGGCCGAGGTCACCTACACAGGGCTCGTTGCCGCGCCGCCATCGCCCGCGGCCCCCGAGCGCTTCGACGTTCTGGTGTCGGTTGGCGGCGGGGCTGCCGGAAAGAGCCTTGTCAGCTCCACCATCGCAGCGGCGCGGAATGCCAACAACGCTTGGAAATGGTGTTTGATCACCGGCCCCAACCTGCCGAAAGACGAGTTTGACGCGATCGCACGCGATGCCTCGCCGGTCCTGTCCATATTCCGGTTCCGCGAGGATTTCGCCAGCCTGCTGACCGGCGCCCGCCTGTCGGTCTCGCAGGCGGGTTACAACACGGTCTGCGATGTCCTGCGCGCGGGTTGTCGCTCACTGCTCGTTCCATTTGCAGCCGGCGGGGAAACCGAACAGACGGTTCGCACCCTGATGCTCGAAGAACTCGGCCTTGCAACGGTGCTGATGGAGATGGACCTAACGCCTGAAGGTTTGGCGCAAGCGATCGAACAGGCGCTTGCGGGACCGACGCCAGCCGCGCATCGTCTCGATCTGGAAGGCGCGCGTCGCTCGGCGCAAATTCTGCGCCATCGGTATCGAACATGGTCCCTAAAAATGGGGTCCGGTTTCGGAGAAGTTCATGATCAAAACAGAGGATAGATGCTAACGCGCGTCGCGTCTGGCGAGGTTCGTGCGACGCGCTTCAACTCCTCGTTTATGCATGTCGTTGTCCCAAACCGGGCGAAATGCGTCAAACAGTTCCAATCAGCATAAAGCGCGTATAATTTTTTGTCGGCAGTTCGCCGGAGAACCGCATCTCCCGTAACGCCGCCATTGCTTCGAAGGCTGCAAGCGAAGCCACGCAGTTGATGTGCGTCGGCTCGCTGAAATAATCGTTCGATTGCAGCAGTACAGTCGTGCCCCGCGGAAGCAGAGCAAGCCAGGCGCGCAGATCGGCTATGTGTTCGCAGCTCGTATTGACGATCAGGTCGGGCCGCCCGGCCGCATAGTCGAGTGCGTACATATCTGCCGTCAGCGCCCGGAAACGGTCGCCGGCTTCCCGGTTGAGGGTCCGGGCGACCGGCGCGACTTCGGGATCGATGTCGATGCTATCGACCGCCGCGATGTCGAAGCGAGCGTCGTTAAAAAGCATAGCCGGCAATACGCCGTACCATCCACCCAGAACCCATATGCGCCCGAACCGGCCGCCGCAGCTTTCGAACAGCCTGTCGAGCGCCCACATCTTGCAGGCGACCTGCTTGTGGTTGAAGGCGTTGGCGATATCGGCGTTCGGATGCCTGGTGATGACGCGCGCCAGCCCTGCCACCAGGGGGCACTTGACATAGGCAGCAATTCCCCGCGTCAGGTCAAAGGCTTGCTCGTGCCAGTCCATGCCGGCATTGCGTGGTTGCGTGACATCCATCATATTCGTCTTGTAGGTTGGGATTTCGGGCGACACAACGCAATCTTGCCTCCCGGAAGGCTGTTGATTCGCGGACGTGATTATGCTGCAAGCCGCTTCGCCATTGCCCGGTGCCGGAGAGAGCCTGTTGCATCTGTCCGGACCATCGGCGTCCATTCGCCAGCACCAGCCGCTCAGCTGCGGCTTCGTGCTGCTCGGCTATTCGCCGAAACCCTACCGAAGCCGCGAACCGTTTGGCCAGCCGCCTTCTTCGATGATCAGCAATGCCCATGTCGTTGTCATCGACCATGCGCCGGAACTGGATCGCGCCGCGTCGCAGGTTCCTTCCATCGTTGAGCGCAGGACAATTTCCGTGCGCTGCAGCTTCGAGCTTGTCCTTGGTGACGAAGAAATTGCCGACACGCCATTCGCCGGCAGGTGCTTTTACATCCTGCATCGTTCCAACTGAAGGGTCCACAGCCGCATATGGAACCCAGCCTAGCCCGCTATATCTGGACGCACACCAAGAAGCAGCAGCTCTGGATATTGATGATCGTCGTGCTTTCGATGATCCCGTATTTCATGTCCTTCGACCTGCCGAAGCTGATCATCAACGGCCCGATCCAAGGTAGCGGGTTCGAGCAACCGGGCGCGACCCAGCCATTCATGAGGCTGCACTATAACCTGCCGTTCATCGGAGAGGTCCAGTTCTTCTCCGGTTTTCAGCTCGACCGCGTGGCGACGCTGTTTGCGCTGAGCCTTGTGTTCCTCTTGCTGGTCGTCATCAACGGCCTGTTCAAATTCTATATCAACACCTACAAGGGCCGCCTCGGCGAACGCATGCTGCGGCGTATCCGCTTCGATCTGGTCGATCGTGTGCTGCGGTTTCCGCCGTTTTACTTCAAGCGGGTGAAATCCGCCGAAGTGGCGACCATGGTGAAGGACGAGGTGGAGCCGCTGGGCGGCTTCATCGGCGATGCCTTCGTGCAGCCGGTGCTGCTCGGCGGCCAGGCGCTGACGGCCATGCTGTTCATCGTGGTCCAGAATTTCTGGCTCGGAATGATCGCGGCCGGGATCGTGGCGGTCCAGATCGTGCTCATCCCGCGAATGCGGCGGCGGCTGATCGTGCTCGGGCGCGAACGGCAGTTGACGGCGCGCGCGCTTTCGGGCCGGGTTGGCGAAATCGTCGACGGCATCGGCGCGGTACACGTCCACGACACATCAAACTACGAGCGCGCCGACATAGCTGCCCGGCTCGGGCTCATCTTCAAGATCCGCTTCGATCTTTACCAATGGAAATTCATGGTGAAGTTTCTGAACAATTTTCTCGCGCAGCTCACGCCCTTTCTGTTTTACATGATCGGCGGATATCTGGTCATCCAGGGGCGGCTGGACGTCGGTCAGCTCGTGGCCGTGATCGGCGCCTACAAGGACCTGCCCGGACCGATGAAGGAACTGATCGACTGGGATCAGGCGCGGCAGGATGTCCAGGTCAAATATCAGCAGGTCGTTGAACAATTCACCGTCGATCGGCTCATTGCGCCGAGGATCGGGGCATTGACGATCGACGATCCCGATCCGATGACCAAGCCCCTGTCGGCGATCGGTCTGTCGATAGCAGATGATGGCGGTGCAATGCTCCTCGACCGTGTCTCCCTCAAGATCAAGCCGGGTGAGACGGTGGCGCTGCTCAGTACCGCAACAGGTGGAGCCGAGGCGCTTGCAGAAGCCTTCGCAAGGCTGAACTGGCCGGACAGCGGAAGGGTCGCTTCGGGCGCCGACGACTTGCTTGAACTCCCCGAAGCAGTGACCGGCCGGCGCATGTCCTATGCCTCGTCGGATGTTTTCCTGTTCCAGGCAAGCCTACGCGATAACCTGCTCTACGGGCTGAAGCATGCGCCGCTGACATCGGTGCCTTATGACGATGCTGCGGCAGACCAGCACCGCTGGAACATGCATGAGGCGCGCCTGTCGGGCAATCCGGATCTTGATATCCACAGCGACTGGATCAACTATGTTTCCGCCGGCGCTACCGGCCCGCACGACCTCTTTGAAGCCGTGCGCCGGGTACTCGACGCGGTTGTTCTATCGCGCGATATCCTGGATCTTGGCTTGCGCTCTTCAGCCGATCTCACGCGTCACAGCGAGCTTGCCCGGCGGATCGTCGAACTGCGTGCGGCGCTGCGAGCCCGGCTGGAACACGAAGGGCTGAGCGGACTGGTGGTTCCTTTCGAACCGGGCGCCTACAACAAGGAAGCAACGATCGGCCAAAACCTGCTCTTCGGCGCTGCCGCCGGCCCCGAACTGGCCGACAGGGCTCTGGCGGCCAATCCCTATTTTGCTTCTGTTCTGAGGCAAGCCGGCCTCGACCGCACGCTCTACGAAATGGGCATGGAGATCGCCGAACAGGCGATCGAGCTGTTTGCCGACCTGCCGCCCGATCACCCGTTCTTCCAGCAACTTGCCTTCATGAGCGCCGAGGAGATACCCACCTACGAAACCTTGCTGCAACGGCTCAAGAACCGTCCCCACGAGGCGGTTTCGGAGAGCGACCGCGCCATGATCGTCACCTTGAGCTTTGCCTATATCGAGCCCCGGCACCGCTTCGGCCTGCTGAGCGACGAACTGATGAGCAAGATCGTCGCTGCACGCAACCTGTTCTATGAAAACCTGCCGCCCGAGCTGCAGAATGCCATCGAACGGTATGATCCCGCCAAATACATTGCCGCGGCCACCGTCATGGATAATGTCCTGTTCGGGCGTGTGGGCAACAACCATCCCGACGCGCCGGATCGCATACGCTCCATCGTCTATGACATTCTTGACGAACTTGGGCTTTATGCCGAACTTCTGGATGTCGGCCTGGACTTCAACGTCGGCTCCAGCGGCAGGCGGCTGACCAGCGGGCAGCGACAGAAACTCGATGTTGCCCGGGCCCTGCTCAAGCGTCCTGATTTTCTCATTCTCAACCGGCCGCTGTCGGCGCTCGACCAGCGCATGCAGGACAAGGTGCTGCGGAACGTGCTCGAGGAAGCCAGGCGCGACGGCCATTCGCCGGCAATTGTGTGGGTCGTGACGAATCCGGCGATGGCGATAATGTTCGATCGCGTTATCGTCTTCGATTCGGGTAAATTGGTGGAAGACGGAACACCCGAGACACTTTTGGCAGGGAACGGTACATTCAAGGGACTGTTGTCATAGAGCAGCGGACATTCAGATGCGATCATTCTGCCGGTGGGAATTTACTGCAAGGTCAAGGGATTCGACGACGGGCGCAGCGAGGCCACATCCCGCCGAAACCCGAAGGGTTTGCCGCAGATTCATCCGGCTCTTCGAGTTTCCGGTTGGCGGACGCCATTGCCAGGTGGCATCGCCCGATCGCACGACATCGGGCTCGCCACCTTTCGCGCGGTTCGTCTCGCCATCCCGGAAACAGAATTCATTCCATCTGGGCGTCCATTGCTCTAGTCTGGCAAACGCGAATTTTGGGAAGGTTTGCGACAATGCTGCTCAAGGATGAAGTTGCAATGCTGCAACGCGTTCCCTTGTTCTCTGCCATCGACCCGACAAAGCTCAAGCTGCTTGCGTTCACATCCGATCGTGTGAGCTACAGCGCCGGCCAGATCCTTTTCCGGCAGGGCGACGAGGGAGACGCCGCCTATGTCATCCTTTCAGGCAGGGCGGATATTCTGGTCGATTCCGACAGCGGACCGATAAAAGTTGCCGAACTGGAGCCAAATTCGATTGTTGGCGAGATCGCCATATTGTGCAACAGCTCTCGCACCGCCACCGTCAGAGCGGCAAGTCCGCTGGAAGTCTTGAGGATCCGCAAGGATCATTTCCTGAGGCTTATGAGGGAGTTCCCGGAAATGACCATCGAGATATTGCGGGTTCTTGCCGATCGCCTAAGCCATACGACCGCGGATCTGATCGACGCACGAAGCACCAAATAACGGATGACGTGCGCTCGATCCTCGCCGTCGCGATGGCACTGGCCTCTTGCTGAGAAGGTTACCCCGGAGAAAACCTGTCTCGCCTAGCAGCAGTTGTTTGGCTACGATGGGCGACGGGGACTGGGAAGGGGTAGCATGGACTACGAAGTTTTCCTGGTCAGGTTTTGGGGCGTGCGCGGCAGCACTCCGGTATCAGGGCCAGAATTCTCTCGCTATGGCGGCAACACGAGCTGCATTGAGATGCGATGCGGCAAGCATACGCTTCTATTCGACGCGGGCTCTGGCCTACGGCCTGCCGGCGCCGCACTTCGGGCGTCAGGCGTGACCGATTTCGACCTGTTTTTCACCCATTGCCATTACGATCACATCATCGGGCTGCCGTTTTTTGCGCCGATCTATGACCGGAGCGTCAAGCTTACGCTTTGGTCCGGGCATCTTGCAGGACGCATGACGACCCGGCAGATGGTCGATGAGTTCATGCGGCCGCCGTGGTTTCCGGTGAAACTGGAGATCTGCAAGGCAAGCCTCGACTGCCGCGATTTCGTATCCGGAGACGTGCTTCGCCCGCGCGAAGGGGTGGTGGTCCGAACCGGCAGTCTTATCCATCCGGGCGGCTGCATAGGCTACCGGGTCGAATGGGGCGGCCGGGTCGTGGCGGTGATCACAGACACTGAGCACGAGCCGGACAAACTCGATCAGGCGGTGCTCGCCCTGATCGAAGATGCCGACCTCGTCATTTACGATTGCACCTACACCGACCAGGAAATGAAACGCCGCCGCGGTAACGGGCATTCGACGTGGCAACAGGGCGTCAAGCTCTGTGAGGCGGCCGGTGCGCGGCGGCTTGCGCTGTTTCACCACGATCCGACACGCACCGACGAGCAACTGGACGAGATCGAGCAACTGGCTAAAGACAGGTTTGCCGGCGCTTTTGCCGCTCGGGATGGCCAGACGCTCCAATTTCCGGGCTCGTTGCACAAAAAGCGCTGAGCTATTTTCCTCTACTGGCGCTGCGCCCGATCAATGTCCCGATCGGAAGCCATGCGCACGCTTCAGTCTGTGCGGTGACTGTGAACAGCCGTTCGAGGAACAGCCAGGCCGATTCATCATGTACGAGATGGTGGGTGAGCAGGCCGACCGGTTCGCCGCCGCCGAGTGCACGCTGCAATTGCGCGATGATAGCCTGAACCAATAGGCCATGATCTCGGCAGCCGCGCGTGCCATGCCAATCCATGATGTCGACATTGCTGTTGATGACCGCCAGTGGAGCCGGCTTCGGCGGCCCATAGACCGACAATGCCGCAAATCCTATCGATCCAAGGTTGGGTACCAAGCCGGCGTCGATCCTGTTCCAGGGTGGCACCAGCATCGGAACGGCACGTGAGCCGTGCAGGCCGGTTATATGCGACAGCCCGCGAGCCAGATCATCGAGCACCGCCTCGCGTGGCCGATGCGCGCCGAGCTCCTGCTTTTTCTGGTTCTCGGGCGCATGATTTCGGTGCGCCCAGCCATGGATCGCGACCGCGGCATGCGGCGCCTCGTCAAGCCGGACGACAAGCTTCTCATCAGTCAGGGCCGGAATGACGGCCAGAGTGACCGGAACTGCGAATTCACCGGTGAGGTCGAGCAGCCGATCAAGCGCAGGCGTCGGATCCACGGCGTCATCGTCGCGGAGCCAGAACTCTGCCTTACGGTCCGCCCGTTGCCGGCACGCCAGTTCTTCCACCAAGGGCTGCCAGATCCGATCGGATGTCATGAAACCGGGATCTTCGCAAGAAGTTCGGCCAGACGCCCCGCTGCAACACCGAGGGAGCGTTCTTCGAGGATGAAACGTCTGGCTTCCGCGGCCATGATGGTTCTTTCGTCGTTACGGGTGAGAAGCCTTTCAATGGCAGAAGCGAACGCCGCCACATCGCCCGGCGGGGTGAGAAACCCGGTCTGGCCATCCCGCACGACCTCCGGCACGCCGGCGATGTCCTGAGCCACCACCGGAAGGCCGGCGGCCTGTGCTTCAAGATAGGCAACGCCATAGGCCTCGCCGTAACCCGGCCAGACGTAAATTCCCCCACTGTAGAGGACATCCGGCACGGCGGCCGGCTCAATCGCGCCAAGCCATACGATACGGTCGGCGGGCAAGCCGGCGAATTGCGCTTTGACCTCGTCACGGGCAGGCCCATCCCCGACGACGGACATGGTCCAGGGCAGGTGGCCGATCGGACCGAGCGCCTGCGCCAGCATGCGATAGCTTTCGACTTTGTCGCCCGGGCGCATCATGGCGACGGTAACGAGGCGCGTCGGACAACCCCGTGCCGGCATTTCCCAGAAGGCCGATGTGTCGATGAAGGGCGAAAGCAGACCGAGAGCGGCGTCGGGAATCGCATCAGCCAGTCCCTGACGATCCCTTTGCGTGAAGCAGATGTTCAGCGCTGCCTGTTCGACGGCTCGCGCCACCAACGCCTGCGTGTCGGCCCACAAACCGGCGTTGCGCCGCCTTGAATAGGAGGCTTCCGCTGTCACACAGGGGATAGCAAAGGCCGACGCCAGTTCGGGTCCGATCAGGTCGGGCGCCTTGTAATAGGGATGATAGCAGAACCAGAGATCGGGCTTGCCGTCACGATCCCAAAGCTTTGTCAGCCGCGCGGCTTCCTCTCGGGCTTCGATCTTGAGCGCATCGAAACTTTTCGGAACCGGTTCGCGTAGATAGAAGCGCAATTCGGATGCCAGTTCGACGCTATGCCCTGCATGCTCCAGCGCCTTGACCAGCGTCCGTGCCATCTGGCGGTCGCCGGAGGCAACGGGATGATTGGGCGACTTCAGCGGCGCGTAGAAGGCAATTCGCATCGTCGGACCCTATCATCGGAAAGCCTGCGCAAGTCAATTTCGAAGCATGATCGACTCACTTTCAAGCAGTGGAATGTGGTATCTGATGCTCATGGAAACAGCTGCAGCGTCCGATCCGTTTGTCGCTTCTTTGCCGGTCTTCGCAAGGTTCGAAAGCGTTGCCGATATCGATAACTATCGGCCTCTCCCGGATGGCTGGGCGCTGGCCACCGCCGACATCGTCGGCTCGACCAAGGCGATCGACGCTGGGCGCTATAAAACCGTCAATATGGCCGGCGCCAGCGTTATCTCGGCGCTGCTCAATGCGCTGGGTCGGCGAGATCTTCCCTTTGTCTTCGGCGGCGACGGCGCGCTCGTGGCGTTTCCCGGCTCGGCACTGGAGATCACCCGCAACGCGCTGGCCGCTGTCCAGAGATGGGTGGCGGACGAACTGGACCTGACCTTGCGTGCCGCAATCGTGCCGATAGAGGATATAAGAGCGCAAGGCCTCGACGTTCGCGTGGCGAGGTTCCGGGCCTCCGAAGCGGTCTTCTATGCCATGTTTGCGGGCGGTGGCGGCAGTTGGGCGGAAGCCGAGATGAAAGCGGGGCGCTACCGCATCGGTCCTGCGCCAGCCGGCACACGGCCGGATCTTACCGGCCTCTCCTGCCGCTGGAACCCGATCGACGCCCGGCACGGCGAAATCGTCTCGATCATAGCCATCCCGAGGCCGTCGCGCGACTTGCGCGGTTTTCAGTCTTTGGCTTCCGACATCATCGCCCTTGCCGGGGGGCAGGAACGCGATGGCCACCCGTTGCCGGTGAACGGTCCGGCCTACAGTTTTTCGCCCGCCGGCCTCGATATCGAGGCGCGGGCCATGGCGCCGGCAGGATGGCGGTGGCTGTCCAAGCTGTGGATATTGTTCCAGCTGACGCTTACGGCTGTCACCGATAGATATGGCTGGACGATCGGCAGCTTCGATCCGAAGATCTACAAACGCGACGTGGCCAGCAATTCGGATTTCCGGAAGTTCGACGACGGCTTGAAGATGACTATCGACGTTGACGCGGACGTGTTGCAACGGATCGAGAACCGGCTGAAACAGGCGGAAGAGGCGGGCATCTGCAACTATGGCCTGCACCGCCAGAAATCGGCCTTGATGACATGCCTCGTCGCCTCGCCGCTGCAGCGCGATCACGTTCATTTCATCGATGGCGCCGCCGGCGGCTATGCGATGGCCGCCGCAAGCCTGAAGGCGAAGGTGCCGGTCTGACGGCAGCTTGCGGAAATCGATTTTCCGCAATATGCCTCGGGTTCTTGGGCAACCAGGTGAGCCTCGCCATGGGCACGGACGGCCTGTCCGAATTGACGGAAAGCAGATTTTTGGACGCCTCACGATCGACATATGACCGTCTTCTGAACCTGATTTCGACGCGCACCGCGCAAGTCGGCGTGATTGGGCTGGGCTATGTCGGGTTGCCGCTGGCAGTTGCGATCGCACGCGCCGGCTTCCCGGTTTCCGGCTTCGACATCGAAGCCCAGAAGGTCGAGAGCCTGAACAACGGCCAATCCTACATTGAGGCGGTGTCGTCGACAGCCCTTGCCGGCCAGGTGGCGAGCGGACGGTTCCGCGGCACTGCGGATTTTGCCGAACTGGCCGTCTGCGATGTCATCATCATCTGCGTTCCGACACCGCTGACGAAAAACCGTGAGCCGGACCTCTCCTTTGTCAGGAACACGGCAGGCACCGTGGCGAAGCATTTGCGTCTCGGCCAGCTGATCGTGCTGGAATCGACCACCTATCCCGGCACCACCGACGACGTGATCAAGCCGATACTGGAAGAAACCGGCTTGCAGTCGAAGATAGACTTCTTCCTCGGTTTCTCGCCCGAACGCGAGGATCCCGGCAACCGCAGCTTTGAAGTCGCGACGATCCCCAAGGTCGTGGCAGGCGACGGCATTGAAGCGGCGATACTCGTGCAGGCTTTCTACCAGGGCGTGGTCAAGACCGTCGTTCCGGTTTCCACCACGGCGACCGCCGAGGCGGTCAAGCTGACGGAAAACATCTTCCGCTCGGTCAACATAGCCCTGGTCAACGAGTTGAAGGTCGTGCTCGGTGCGATGGGCATCGACATCTGGGAGGTGATCGAGGCGGCAAAGAGCAAGCCCTTCGGCTACATGCCTTTTTATCCTGGCCCCGGACTCGGCGGGCACTGCGTTCCGATCGATCCCTTCTACCTGACGTGGAAGGCGCGCGAATACGAAATGCCGACCCGCTTCATCGAGCTGGCGGCAGAGATCAACACGGCCATGCCGCGTCATGTGGTCGATGAACTGGCGAAGGCGCTGGACCGGCGCTGCGGCAAGGCGCTCAGCCGCTCGCGCATTCTCATCATCGGGCTCGCCTACAAGAAGAATGTGCCCGACATCCGCGAGAGCCCCTCATTGCGGCTCATTGAACTCATCGAGGAATGGGGCGGCAAGGCGGAATTTCACGATCCGCATGTTACCGAGATCCCGACCACACGGGAGCATATGACGATCAAGGGGCGGCGCTCGGTCGAATTGACCGAGGCGGCATTGAAGGATTTCGATGCTGTCGTCATTGCAACCGACCACGACGCGATTGACTATCAGGCGATCGCTGATCACGCTCTTCTGATCGTCGACACACGCAATGTTTTTGGCCGCCTCGGGCTAGCCCGAGAGACGGTGGTGAAGGCCTGACGGCGTCTGGGCTGGCGAGTTTTTTGCCTGATGTCAGGATCGTGATTGAACTCCTCCGGCAGCCTCGCCACATAATGCCCCTTCGCCGGCTTTTGCCCCAAGCCGGCTTCATTGACTTCGGGGGTCTTGTCTCTGGGGTCGTTAGCGGAGCGTGTTATGGCGGATCAATGGAGAATGGCTCGTCTTCGACGGGTCTCAAGATAGCATGAGCACAGCGCAAGCAGAAATTTCCACCATTCTCATGGACAAGGTTGCCGATTGGCTGACCCAATCGGCGCTGGCGGGCGACGCCTTGGAAACATTGGTAAAGGGCTTTTGTGAACGGCTGGCTGCTGCCGGCCTGCCGCTGAAGCGGGTGCATTTGAGCTTTTCGATGCTTCATCCGCTTTATGACGCGCTTGGCTTCACCTGGCTTCGCGGCCAAGGCATGGAAGTGGAAGGCTTCCGCAAAGAGGACGGCGTTCATTCTGACAGATTCCTGACCAGCCCATACTACCATCTGCTCAGCAACAAGCTCGACCATCTGCGGCGCCGGCTCGACCCGTCGATGCCGTCGGAATTTCCTGTTTTCGATGATCTCCGGCTTATGGGCGTGACCGATTACATGGCTTTCGTCCATCCCTTCAACGGCAATACCAGTCAGGGCATGATGGGATCCTGGTCCACCGACAGCGCTGCAGGCTTCAGCGACAACATGATTTCAGCGCTGCTGCGCATCCAGAACCATCTCGCTATCGCAACGAAGATGGCGGTGCTCACCAAGCTGGCCGACAACATGATGACCACTTATCTCGGCGGCGACGCCGGCAGGCGCGTGCTGGACGGCCAGATCAAGCGCGGCGAGGGCGACACAATCCGGGCCGCACTGGTCATGGCCGATATGCGCGGGTCGACAAGGCTTGCCGAAACTTCCGGCCGCGAAATTTACATCGATACGCTGAACCAGTTTTTCGATGCCATTGCTGCACCTTTCAATCGCAGAGGCGGGCAGATCATGAGTTTCCTGGGGGATGGCTTCATTGCCGTCTACCCTTGCGAAAGGCACCGCTCGCAGTCCGAGATCGCCTGCCAGGCTGCTCTTGCGGCAGCGCACAAGGCCACGGCGCGCATGATGGAGCTCAATCTGCGCAGAAAGGAGCAGGGATTGGGGGACATAAAATTTGGCATTGGCCTGCATGTCGGCAATGTGATGTTCGGCAATGTCGGGCTTACCGACCGGCTAACATTCTCTGTCTTCGGCTCGGCTGTAAACGAGGTCCAGCGCCTCCAGACCCTGACCAAGAAATATCCCCACAGCGTTCTCGCCAGCAAAGACTTCGCCGGCTATTGCGGCGCCAACAGCTGGCTGACGCTCGGCAACGAGGAACTGGCGGGCATCAAGCAGAAGCTGACGGTGCTTTCACCCGATCTGTCGGGTGCTCTCGCACTCGATGAGGACGGTGCGCTGGAGCCGATTCACGACCGAATATCCGACGCCGAGCAGGTCATGCTGCTTCATCGCGATGCCGCGCGGCTGTCGGCGGCCGACCCGAGGAAGCTCCAGTAACCGCCACGATCTGATCCGAACGCCTTTCGGATGCAGTCCGGTCGCCGGTTCCGCCAGGGAACTGGCGACCGATTTCGAATCCAAGTTGCTCTGCGCTGCCAATGCGTTAGTCTCGCTTTCTGGGCCCGCCGCCCGGCGGGCTGCCAGAGTGGGGCTGGTGTGAGAATGAATTCGGGTGTTGATCTGCTGCGGATCGAGGATGTTGGCATCTCTTTTGCCATTATCGGCGGACCGTTGCATGCCGTCAGACGTGCAAATCTTCGCGTCTTGCCCGGCAAGGTCACTGCGCTTGTGGGCGAGTCCGGTTCCGGAAAATCGGTTCTCAGCCAGGCAGTGATGGGCATTTTGCCGAACACAGCCCATGTTCGCGGCCGTATCCTGTTTTCCGATCCTGAAAAGCCCGGCACGACGCAGGATATCCTGCAGATGCCGCGTGACGGACCCGAAATCCGGGCGTTGAGAGGCAGCCGCATCGGCAAGATCTTTCAGGAGCCGATGACATCACTGTCGCCGCTGCACACGGTCGGCAATCAGGTCAGCGAATCCCTGCAGATTCATACGCCCATGGCGCGGGCGGAGCGCAAGGCGCGTGCCGAGGAAATGCTCGACCTTGTCGGCTTTCCCAACCCCAAGCGCGCCTATGATATGTATCCGTTTGAACTTTCGGGAGGATTGCGTCAACGCGCCATGATCGCCATGGCGCTTATCTGCCGGCCCGCCCTGTTGATCGCCGACGAGCCGACAACGGCGTTGGACGTCACCATCCAGGCGCAAATCCTGCAATTGCTGCGCGGGCTTCAGGCCAAGCTGAACATGGCGATGCTGCTGATCACGCACGACCTTGGCGTGGTCGCCAATGTCGCCGACGAGGTGGTGGTCATGTACCATGGCGAAATCATGGAAGCGGGACCTGTCGAGGCGATATTCCGCCGGCCAGGCCACCCTTACCTGAAGGGCCTGATGGCAGCCGTTCCGCATTTCGACCTGAAGCCTGGCGAAAGGCTAAAGGCGCTCCGCGAGGTGCCGGTGAATGTCGGGAACCTGCTCGGCAAGCAGACGGCGCCGGCATCGAAGGGGCCGGACGACATCCTGCTGTCGGTCAGGGATCTGACAAAGACCTTCACCATCCGCAAGTCCGGATGGTTCGGCGGAGATCATCAAACCTCTGTTCGCGCCGTCGACGGCGTGAGCTTCGATATCAGGCGGGGTGAGTGTCTGGGTCTTGTCGGCGAAAGCGGCTCCGGCAAAACCACCGTCAGCAAGATCCTCATGCGGGCTGTCACACCAAGCGGCGGCTCTGTGATCTTCAACGGCAGCGATGGTCCGATCGACGTCCTGGAAGCCGAGGGAGACGCCCTGCGCATGCTGCGCGCGAAAATCCAGATGGTCTTCCAGGACCCGGTTTCGTCGCTTTCACCTCGCATGACGGTGGAGAACATCTTGAGCGAGCCGCTGGAAATCCATCAACGTGGCAATGCCGCGTCCCGACTCGTCACGGTCAAGAGCCTGATGCAGGCAATCGGGCTCGATCCGCGCTTCATAAAGCGTTATCCGCACAGTTTCTCTGGCGGGCAGCGTCAGCGTATCGGCATCGCGCGCGCGTTGGCGCTGGGGCCTGAACTCCTGATCTGCGACGAGCCGGTTTCGGCACTCGATGTCTCCGTCCAGGCGCAGATCCTGAACCTTCTGAAGGACCTGCAGAAGGAACTGGGCCTGACCTACCTGTTCATATCCCACAACCTGGCGGTGGTGGACTACATGGCAGACCGCATCGCGGTGATGTGCGGCGGCCGTATCGTCGAGCTCGCGCCGCGCGAAATTCTGCTTAGGAAACCGGTCCACCCCTACACGCGCTCACTGGTCGCCGCAGTACCTTTCCCCGATCTCGACAGGCCGATGGACTTCAAAACGCTGAAGCTCGACGGCGCTTCCGACACCAGCGCATGGGGACCGCAATTCCGCGACGAGAGCGACAAGGATATGCTGTCGCCGCTCGACCTTGGCGGCGGCCACCTCGTGCTGGCCCGGCGTACGGCCGATGTCAGCGAGTTACGCCATTGATCAGCCGGCGCACCGTCCTTGGACTTATGGCTTCGGCATTTCTGCCGGGCACGTCGCGCGCCGGCGATCTGGAGCCGGAATTTCTTCAGCCGCAGCTGAAGGCCAAGGCGCTGCCGGCACTCGCCGAACGCTTGCCCAAGAGCCCGCGCGCGTTGAACCTCGCCGCGATGGGCCGGCAGCCCGGCCAGTATGGCGGCACGCTGCGCACGATCATCGGCAGCCAGAAAGATATCCGGATGATGACGATCTACGGGTATGCTCGCCTGGTCGGCTATGACGAAAAGCTCAACTTGCAAGCCGACATTCTCGAAAGTTTCGACGTAGCGGATGATCGCGTCTTCACATTCAAGATTCGGGAAGGCCATAAATGGTCTGACGGTAGCCTGCTGACGCCGGAGGATTTTCGCTATTGCTGGGAAGATGTCTGGCTGAACGATGAGCTTTCGCAAGGCGGGCTTGCCCCCGCCCTGCTGGCGAACGCCAAGCCGCCACGCTTCGAGATCGTCGATCCGTCGACGGTCCGCTATAGTTGGGATGCGCCCAATCCCGACTTCCTGCCCAAGCTTGCTGCTGCTTCGCCGCTATCGCTGGTTCTGCCGGCCACCTATCTCAAGCAGTTCCACAAGAAATATCAGGATCCATTTCGGCTCGCCGGCCTGATGAAGGAGAACCGGGCCAAGAAATGGACGCTCCTGCATATCCGCATGTCGCGGCAGTATCGCCCGGAGAACCCGGAACTGCCGACGCTCGATCCATGGCGGAACCGGACCAAGCCCCCGGCCGAGCAATTCGTCTTCGAGCGCAACCCGTTCTTTCATCGAATCGACGAGAATGGCCGGCAAATGCCCTATGTTGACCGGATTGTCATGAATGTCAGCTCGCCGGCGATCATTTCCGCCAAGACCGGTGCGGGCGAGAGCGACCTGCAAAGCATGGGAATTGACTTCACCGACTACTCCTTCCTGAAGGATGCGGAGAAGCGCTACCCGGTGAAGATGCATCTCTGGAAACGCACACAGGGTTCGCGGCTGGCGCTGCTGCCCAATCTGAATTGTGCCGACCAGGTGTGGCGTGGCCTTCTTCGTGACGTTCGCGTGCGCCGCGCCCTTTCGCTCGCTGTGGATAGGCGCGAGATCAATTTGGCCGTGTTCTACGGACTGGGGCAGGAAAGTGCCGATACGGTCCTGCCGGAGAGCCCGCTCTACCGGCCGGAATTCGCGAAAGCCTGGGTCGCCCATGATCCCGACCAGGCCAATGCCCTGCTCGACGAGGCCGGGCTTCAGACGCGTGACGATGACGGCCTGCGGATACTTCCCGACGGACGCCCAGCGCAGATCATAGTGGAGACGGCCGGCGAAAGCACGCTGGAAACCGACGCGCTCGAACTCATCACCGATCACTGGCGCAAGATCGGGATCGCCCTGTTCATCCGGACTTCGCAGCGCGATATCTTCCGCAGCCGCGCGCTTGGCGGCCAGATCATGATGTCGATGTGGTCGGGCATCGACAATGGCGTGCCGACCGCCGACATGAACCCGTACCAGTTGGCCCCAACTATGGACGACCAGCTGCAATGGCCGCTCTGGGGTGCTCACCACTTGTCTCATGGCAAGGTCGGTGAGGCGCCCGATCTTCCGCCTGTGGTCGAGCTGATGTCTTTGCTCAAGCGCTGGAAGGCATCGACCGAAGCCACGGAGCGTGCCGAAATCTGGAATTCAATGCTGTCGATCTACACCGATCAGGTGTTTTCGATCGGCACCGTGAACGGAACGCATCAGCCGGTTCTGGTGTCCTCGCGGCTGCGCAATCTGCCTGACAAGGCGCTCTACGGCTACGACCCGACCGCCTATTTCGGTGTCTACATGCCGGATACATTCTGGCTTGGAGAGTCCTGAGCGTGCTTCGATATTTTGTCTGGCGCATTGCCGTGATGGTTCCAACGCTGCTGGTCATATCGGCACTGGTGTTCACGATCATCGAACTTCCACCCGGCGACTATTTCGACAGCTATGTTGCCGAGCTTCGGGCTCAGGGCGAAGCGGTGGATTCCGATCGCATCGAGATGATGCGCAAGGACTATGGTTTCGACCAGCCACCGGTCATTCGCTACTTCTACTGGGTCGGCGGGATGTTGCGCGGCGATTTTGGCTATTCCTTCGAATATGAGCTGCCGGTCCGCGACGTCGTCGGGGACCGAATGTGGCTGACGGTGCTGGTTTCCTTCGTCACGATCATCTTCACCTGGCTCATCGCCTTTCCGATCGGCATGTACTCCGCCACGCATCAATACAGCTGGGGCGACTACGGCCTGACTCTCTTCGGCCTTCTCGGCCTTGCCATTCCGAACTTCATGCTGGCGCTGATCCTGATGTATTTCGCCAACATCTGGTTCGGCACATCCATCGGCCATCTCATGGACCAGCAATATCTCGGCGAGCCGATGAGCTGGGCCAAGGCGAAGTCGATCCTCGCCCATCTCTGGATTCCGGTCTTGATCATCGGCACCGGGGGCACGGCAAGCATGATCCGGCGGCTGCGCGCCAATCTTCTCGACGAGCTACACAAGCAATATGTCGTGACCGCGCGCGCCAAGGGACTTCATCCGTTCAAGGCGCTGGTCAAATATCCGCTGCGCATGGCGCTCAATTTCTTCATTTCCGATATCGGCTCTATCCTGCCGGCCATCATCTCCGGCGCCGAAATCACGGCGATCGTGCTGTCTTTGGAAACGACCGGGCCGATGCTGATCAAGGCGCTGCAAAGCCAGGACATGTACCTGGCAGGGTCGTTCCTCATGTTCCTCGCCTTCCTGACGGTCATCGGTGTCCTGATTTCCGACCTGGCGCTGGCGCTGCTTGATCCAAGAATTCGTTTGCAGGGCGGTAGCACCAAATGAGCACGCATTCGCCGCTGCCCGCTCCGGGTGCTCCGCTGCAACACTACGTTTCCACCGCGCCCTTTGACCTGGAGTCGGTCGAGGCGATGACGCCGGAGCAGTCGAAGGTCTTTCAGGCGTCGCAGTTGCGGCTGATGTGGTGGAAATTCCGGGAGCACCGGCTTGCCGTTATTTCAGGCATATTCCTGGCAGCGCTTTATTTCGGAATACTGATCTGCGAGTTCCTGGCCCCCTACAATCTGCACACGCGCAACATGGACTACATCTATTCGCCGCCGCAGCGGGTGCACCTGTTCCACAACGGCCAGTTCGTCGGGCCGTTCGTTTATGGCCGCCAGATGACGCTGGATATGGACACGCTCAAGCGGAACTACATCGAGAATCAAGATGATGTTCAGCGGATCCGTTTCTTCTGCAAGGGCGATAGTTATCGGTTCTGGGGCCTGATCGAAGGTGACAGGCATTTTGTCTGCCCTGCCGAAAACGGCCAGCTCTTTCTGGCCGGCACTGACAGGCTGGGGCGCGACGTGCTCTCGCGCATCATCTATGGCGCACGCATTTCACTGACAATCGGCCTCGTCGGCATCAGTTTCAGCTTCCTGCTCGGCATCGTCATCGGCGGACTGGCCGGCTATCACGGCGGTATATTCGACCTGATCGTTCAACGGATAATCGAAGTTCTGCAGTCAATCCCCAGCATTCCGCTATGGCTGGCTCTGGCGGCGATCATGCCGATAACCTGGAGTCCGATCCTGATCTATTTCGGCATCACCGTCATCCTCGGGCTACTCGACTGGACCGGATTGGCGCGGGCCGTGCGTTCGAAGCTTCTAGCGTTGCGCGAGGAGGATTACGTTCTGGCTGCGCAATTGATGGGCGCCAGAAGCAGCCGCATCATCGGGCGGCATCTCATTCCCGGCTTCATGTCGCATCTGATCGCGACGGCGACGATCTCCATACCCGGCATGATCCTGGGCGAGACGGCGCTGAGCTTCCTCGGGCTCGGCCTGAGGGCGCCGATAACCAGCTGGGGCATCCTGCTCACGGAGGCGCGCAGCGTCAGCGTCATCGCGTTCTATCCATGGCTGCTTTTGCCGATGCTCCCCGTCATTCTCGTCATCCTGGCGTTCAACTTCCTCGGCGACGGCCTGCGGGACGCCGCAGATCCCTACAAGTGAGATCGCTATTCCGCCGCGCGCCGGGCCACCCGCTCCACCCGGTATGATCCTGTCGCAGCCTGTTCGGTTATTGCAGGGTTCATCGTTCGCCTCTATACGTGCCGGGACGCGATCGGCGGTTAACATGTCGCCCTCGGGTTTCACCCGTGAACCGCTCTGGTCGCGGGCATTGCTGATCTCTTGAGCTGGTTTCAGGACACACACGCATATGACTCGCCTTGAGAATTTCATCAGCAGGATGACCGCACAGCGCGACATTCTCGATCAGGTTTGCCCCGAGGTGGCGAAGATGGAAGGGCCGGTGCTCGAACTCGGCCTCGGCAACGGCCGTACGTACCACCATCTGCGCGAGCGCCTGCCCGGACGCCGGATCGTGGTGTTCGACCGTGAACTTAGCGCACACGCCAGCTCAATTCCCGACGCTGAAGACTTCGTGCTCGGCGAAATACGCGAGACGGCGAAGAGGTTCATTGGCATCGACGCGGCTCTCGTTCATGCTGACATCGGCACCGGCTATGACGATCGCGACGCAGTGACCTCTACCTGGCTTCCCGATCTGATCGCGCGCCTGCTTCGCGTCGGCGGCTTCGCGGTCAGCGGCACGCCCCTCGAGCACCCGCTGTTGCAACGCCTCCAGCCGCCGCCTTCGGTGCCCGCCGATCGTTATTTTGTCTGCAGGCGCGTGTGAGGGGCCGAGACGACCCAAACATTTGGCGGCCAAATCTTCGGGGCCAAATCTTCAGGGGATCATATATACTGCTATCTCCCGCTCGATGCCGCGCAGCGAGACCTCGTGGGGCACGGGCGTCAGCGCGTTCCTGTGCAACAGATCGGCGGTGAGATTGTCGTCGACCACGGCACGAGTGGCGAAGATCGCCTGTGCGTTGGCAAGGTTCTGGACCCGCGAAGCAATGTTGACCGTCTGGCCGAAATAGTCCTGTCGCTCGTTCATGGACACGGCGATGCACGGGCCGGCATGGACTCCGATCTTGAGCAGCAGATCCTCGCGCCCGCTCTTGTCGTTGAGCTCACGCATGGCATCGCGCATCCTGAGGGCCGCAGCAATCGCACGATCAGGCGTCGCGAAGGTCGCCATCACCGCATCACCGATCGTCTTGACCACCGCGCCTGCCTCCGCCGCAACGATCTCGTGCAGAACCTGGAAATGCACGCGCACGAGATCGAAGGCCGAAAGATCGCCCACCCGCTCGTAAAGCTCGGTCGATCCGCGCAGGTCGGTGAACAGGAAGGTCAGGCTGGTGATTTTCAGGCGCTGGTCGATGTCGAGCGTATCCGTGCGATAGAGATCGCGGAACGTCTGGTTGGTGAGCAGGCGCTTGGCGGTCAGGAAGGGCCGGCGTTTACCCAGGAGACCATGCAATTCCTGGCCGGCGATGAAGACCGTCGGCAGCACGCGTGTGTCGGTCCTGTTCTCCAGCGAAATGCGCAACGGGCCGGGTTGCATCTCCAGCGTCTGGTTCTGGACATGGTCGCGGTCGAAGACCAAAGAGAGGCTTCGGCGCTCTTTTGTTGGTTCGCCCTTCACGTCGATGAACTGTGCTGAATGGGTGACCGGCTCGAAGACGATGACGAATTCAGACGGAAGCTGTATGGGCAGAACCGCCTTTTCGCCGGGGGCAAGCTCGATATCCTCCAGCGAGAACGCTTCGATCTTTTTCGCGAAATCCTCTTCCGGCAGATCGACGCCGGACGCCCAGTAGATCTGGCGGTAATATTCCAGCAAGGGCAGTTCGTGTGGATTGTGGGCGGCAATCCTGCGCACGCGGGGACTGACGGTGAATGTCACCTCGACCATCTCGTCGAGGGTCGGCGAATAGCCCTCGGAGCACAGCGCGCAGGTGTATTCGTCCTTCTGCAGGGTTTTCAGCGTGGCGTTTGTGTCGAGCACGCCGCCACAGCCGGGGCATAGAACATTCCAGGAAATGTCGAAGATGCCTACCCGTGCCGCATGGAGAAAGGCGCTTATGGCGCGTTCCTCGTCGAGGCCATGCTTGCTGGCGAAGGCTGGCGCATTGATGCGGCAAAGTTCGCGGTCCTTGCCCTCCGCGATGGTTCGCTTGATCGCGTCGATTGCCTGCGGATCGACACCGGTCGATTGCCGCAGAAGCGAGAACAGATCCTGAGCTTCGTTCATCGTGCAGGCTCCGGAAAATGCGCCATCGAGGCGTGTTGACCGGACCGGTCTTTGGTCCGAGCGCTCCATCTTACTTCGAAACGCATCGTACGGCCATTCGAATGGATAGGCCTGGTGACAGTTCAATTTCCATTCGGCGGATTTTCACTGGCCGCAAGCGGCACTAGGATGGCGGGGCATTCATCTTTGGGGTCTTCTCCCATGCCGACATCCAACAACCCGCCATTTCCTGCGGCCCTGCGCCTTTTCTCCGTGGTGGTCATCATCGTCCTGATCGTCGGCGCCGGCCTGTTTTTCGCGCCTGTGCTGGTCAAGCCGCGCTGGCCTTGGGCCGTCACGCCATTCAATGCCCGCTTCCTCGGCGGCTTCTACACCGCCGAAATGGTCGTGATGGCGGCGCTGCTGGTCTGGAATCGCTGGTCACCCGGCCGGCTCGTGCTCGTCATGGCCTTCATCTTCACCGCCATCGTGTCGGTGGCTTCGTTCATCAATCTCGGCTATTTCAACTTCGAGCGCAAAGCGCCCTGGCTCTGGTTTTTGGTCTATCTCGCTTCGGTCGCGGTATCCGGGCTGTTCCTGTGGCGGGCCAGGGCCCGTCCTTCTGCAAAAGCCGTGACCTTAACCCCCGTATGGCGCGGCTACATGCCGGTGGAATCGGCGATCCTTGGGCTCTATGGCGTCGGCCTGTTGCTGTTTCCCCTGACATTCGGCAGCATCTGGCCATGGCCGATCGATGCCTTCCACGCTCAGGTCTACAGCGCCATCTTCCTGGCCGGTGCGGGGGGTATATATCTCGTCTGGAGAAGCGCGCCGCGCGAGGAACTGCTGGTGCTCGGCCTGGCGCAGTTTCTGGTTGGCCTGCTTGCCATCCTTGGCCTCGTCATCACCGACGCTGCGGTGCACCGGGTCGACTGGACGGCGACCGGGACATTGTGCTGGCTCGGCCTTTTCGGCTGGATCGGCATCAGCGGCGTCTTCAAACTCTACGCCGCCTCCCGGTATTTTAGCTCGCAACCGGCATCATAGGTTGCAGAGACGGCTGGATTTTCAGGTGACGTCCGGTGCATCGTGGCGGGCCGATTGCCTTCGCCGGGAAGCCATGACCAGCACGACCTCGCCATCCCCAAAGAAAATCCAGCCGCAGCTCCGGTCCGTCCGGCTAAGCGATGCGGAGGCGCTTTGCGCTATCTTCAACATGCCGGGCTTCCGCTGGGGCACGCTCAGGATGCCCTTCGAGATGGTGGAGCAGGTGGAGCGGCGCATCGCCAAGTCCGGCCAGGAAACCACCTGGATCGTTGCCGAGTTGGACGGCAAGGTCGTCGGCCATGGCAGCCTGGTCGTGCAGGGTTCGCCGCGCCGTTCGCATATCGGCGAGATCAATATCGGGCTTGACGATGCCTTTGTCGGCAAGGGTATCGGCTCTGCCATACTTGGCGCGCTGCTTGACGTGGCCGACAACTGGCGCGCCCTGAAGCGGGTCGAATTGACCGTCTATGCCGACAACGAACCGGCCATCCGTCTCTACACAAGACACGGCTTCAAGGTCGAAGGCCGACATGTGAAGGCCGGTTTTACCGACGGCCAGTACCATGACCTCCTGAGCATGGCCCGGCTGCGGTTCTGAGATCCGCTATTTGGCCTGTCAATTTCGTCTCACACCATTTTGATCAGAGTTGACAGTCCATGTGTGGGCCGGTCGCATCCAGCAAGTCTGGTCTCCCTTGGCGTTTGCCCGGCAAGCGGCTAGACGGGACCAATGACCGCCGTCTTTGACCCATCCCCTACGCCTCCGGCGGAAATTCTGGCAGTGCTGTCGCTGCTCTGCCCGGAAGTCGTGCGCGACATCGAGCAGAACTGGAATGCACCGGTTTCCGACTACGCCCGCCATCTGTGGCGGCCGGTGGCAAGGCCTGCATCGGGCCCGGCGATCGCTGCCCGCTCGATCCTGCGCGAAGTCCTGCATCAGCGCCTTGGTGTGATCATGCAGCCCGAAGAGATCGGCAAGGTCCTCGACGAGTTCGAGTCCAGACCGGTGATTCAGACCGGCCTGCACTGCCTGCTTCTGATGGACCGGATCACCTTCGATGCCCTCCTGCTTGCCTGGCTCGGCGCGGTCGAAAACGGGCTGTCGGCCTTCTTCAGCTTCATGGGAACGACGATGACCATGGAGACAATTGGCCGGGAGGGGCCGGGATGGCTCGATGTCGGTGACGACAAGGTCAACCTGTTTGGCATGGGGCGCCACAAACTGTGCCGCAAAAGCGCCTGCGTGGCCGGTCCCGTCACCCTCAACAAGCGCGCGCTCGAAGCGGTGGGCGACGAAACGGATGCCAGCCGCTGGCTGGGCACACTGCTTGCCAGCCAGGACGAGGTGTTTGGAACCGCCGCCGATGCGCTGACAGCCCTCAACGAGGATCTGGTCGCCGATTGGGATCGTTCCGGCATGGCCCAGCCGGTTTTCATCGATGATCGGCTCGCCGCGGCTGCCATGGCGCGGCATCTGGAAAATGACGGCAGCCTTGTTTCCAGGCTGCTCCTTGAGCCCGCAAGGCGCCAGCGTCTCGAACGTGCCTTGCAAGCAGCCGCTTCGAGCCCATTTGGCAGGTTCCTGCCCAATGCCACGGCCTATTTCTGGGGTATCCGCGAGGAGCGCGTGCGCAAGCTCGTCCTCGAGAACGGGCACCTGATCGAGCCTGGCAGGCCGCATGGTCTTTCCATCCCGTTCGAGCGGCCGCATCTCAGGCAGGCGCTGCTGGACGGCGTGCTGCTGCCGAACTTGTTCCTGATGTTCCTCGTCCTGGCCATATTGCCGCGCGTGCGGGTTGTGGGCGGCCTGAGACAGATTGGTTATGTAGCGCTTTTCCACTCGATCCTGCTGGCTGCGCTAGATGAAAACGCGCCGGAAGAGCGCGATCTGGCTGCGGAGCTGCAGGTTCGGGAAAATGCCTGGGGCATGCGGGTCATCGACGAAAAGATCTCGGTCCGCGAGCAGCTTGCCGGTCTGCCGGAAGGGGCGCTCTTCCCGGACCTGCTCCGGCAATACCGTTTGCGGACGTTTGCCGAGGCGACCGACGACCTGAAGCTGGTTCGCGAAAACGCCCGATGGCGCAAGATCGGCCAGGCAGAGATCAAGGTGAACTGAGCCTACTTCAGGTTGATTTTCTGGTGCGCAACCGCAAGCGACGGCGATCTATCGGTGAGCCTCTGGCGTCTGATCCGGCCGCTTCCTTGACGCTGATGCATTTCGGGATTTCGACGACGGTTTCCGCCTCGATCGGCAGCGCTATGCCACCGGACCCACACGGATCGCTCGATGCCCATTTGCGCTGCCGCTTGCTGGTCGACGGCTATCGGTTCATTCTTGTGAACCTTGGCCGTGAAGTGCGTAGCGAGAGCACGCCGTCACGGCCCCTAGTGAGGTCTTGTTCGATGGACTGCTCGGGCTGCGGTTTCGAGGTTGAGGGCGGTTACGCTTTCTGTCCGAGGTGTGGCAGGCGCCAGCCCGTGCCATGCGCCAGTTGCGGCTACCGCTGCGCACCTGATTTCGAGTTCTGTCCGAAATGTGGGGCAAGCGTCGGGGCGCCCGCAAAAGCCGTCGAACGGCCTGCTCCGACGCCAAGCCGGACCATTGTGCAGCCTTCTCGAACTCCGTCGCTGCTTCCGAACATCGAAAGCGAAGATGGGCTGTATCCCGTCTCTGACGCCGATCGCCGGACGGTAACGGTCCTGTTCGCCGACCTTTGCGGCTTCACGACACTCAGCGAGCAGCTCGACCCCGAGGTCATGCAAGCGCTGCAGAACGAACTGTTCAAGGAATTGACGGCGGCCGTGCGAAACTTTGGTGGTTTCGTCGACAAATTCATCGGCGATGCACTGCTCGCTTTGTTCGGTGCGCCAGTCGCGCATGAGGACGATCCGGAACGTGCGCTTCGCGCCGCTCTCGACATGATCGCCCGGACGGCGCGGCTCGGCGAAAGCACCCGCCACTCCGGCCCGCCTCTGTCACTCCATATCGGCATAAACACTGGTCCGGTCGTCACTGGCGGATTTGGCGTCGGCACGGCCAAATCCTATTCGGTGACCGGCGACACAGTGAATACGGCGCAACGCCTGCAATCGCTGGCCGCACCGGGTGAGGTGCTGGTAGGCGAGCTCACTCACAGGCTGACCCGGCATGCCTTCTCTTACGAGTCGCTGGGTGATGTCGTGCTTCGCGGCAAGGCTGGCAGTGTGCTCGTCCATCGGCTGGATGCACCGCTTGCGGCGCCGCGTGCAGCACGTGGGCTCGAGGTGCTCGGCCTCAGTGCGCCGATGATAGGTCGTGGTGCCGAGCTCAATAGAATGCTGGCCAGCCTTGACCAGGCGTGCGGCGGCTCGGCCCAACTTGTCCGCCTCGTCGGAGAAGCCGGTATCGGGAAATCGCGGCTGGTGAAGGAGTTCGTCGCCCGCGTCGGCGACGAGGATCGTTTTCGCAACGTCGCCGTGCGGCTGGCCACGTGCTCACCGCTGGGCGAACAATCATTTGGCGCCTTGGGCGCAGTGGTGCGCAGCGCTGCCGGGATGATGCAGAACGACAATGGGGACGAAATGCGGGGGAAGCTCGCAGGCTTGCTTGCGAATCTCGGCCTGGAGGGCGAGGAGGCGAAGCGGCTGATGCCTTTGCTCTACCATGTGCTCGGCCTTGGCGACCCCGATGCCACCTTGCAGCATGTCGAGCCCGAGCAGCTGCGGCGGCAAATTCTCTACGCAGTCCGCACAATCATCGAACGGCGGCTTGCGTTGTCGCCGCTGTTGATTGTCGTCGAAGACCTGCACTGGGCCGACGCCGTGTCGCTCGAGGCACTACGTTTCGTGATGGACAGGTTGGAACGGACGCGCTTGATGTTGCTGGTCACGCATCGTCCGGCGCCGGACAACGACCAGCTCGGCTCAAGCCGGGTCAGTCACACAGCGCTCCGGCTTTCGCCGCTCAACAATGATGAAGGTCGCAGCCTGCTGGCGGCGCTTTTCGGCGAAAGCTGGGTAAACTCCGCAGGAGGGCTTCTCGACCAGATCCTCGAGCGCGCGGGTGGCAACCCCCTCTTTGTAGAGGAGATCGTCCGCGGCCTTATCGATCGCGGCGTACTGATGCGCGAGGGCCAGCGATGGCGGACTGCGGCAGGCGAAGTCGCAACCGGCATTCCCGCCACTATCCAGGCGATGTTGCTTGCTCGCGTCGACCGGCTGCCCCAAGAGGTGCGCCGGTTGGCCCAGGAAGCCGCGGTCATCGGCCCGCGCTTCGATGCCACAGTTCTGAAAGCCGTGACGTCCGACCCCGGCCGGCTGGAAGCCGGCTGCGAACTGCTTTGCGATGCGGAAATCATCGAGGAAATTGCCGGATCAGGCTCGGTCTCGTCGCAAAGCTACCGCTTTACGCAAACATTGCTGCAGGATGTGATCTACCAGAACATGCTCCTGCAACGCCGGACCGACATCCACGGGCGGGTCGGTGCTGCCTTGGAGCAATTGTGCGGCGACAAGCCGGAACGGCTCGAGGATTTGACCGTGCTCGGTCATCATTTCGCACAGAGCGCCGAGCGGGAGAGAGGCGCGCATTACCTGCAGGCGGCGGGCGATCGCGCTCGCATGATATACGCCAACGACGACGCACTTCGTTTCTACGAGCGAGCACTGACTGCGTTGAGCGCGATCGGGCAAACACCGCTCAAACTAGAAATTGCAGAGCGCATTGCCGATTTGAGCGGCCCGATGGGCCGCCGCGAGATCGCGCACCGCCACTACGAAACGGTGTTGCAGGCATACCGCGAGTCAGCCAATCGTGTCGCGTCGGCGCGCGTTTTGCGAAAGATGGGTCGGCTGCTCTGGGACGTCGGCAAGCGGGACAAAGCAGAATCCCGCTATGCTGAAGCGGCAGCGCTCCTCGATGGAGCGGATGCCCCGATCGAGCAGGCGCATCTCTGGCAAGAACGTGGCCGACAGGCGTTCCGTAGCGGAGATCACGCTCTCGCGGCAAAATGGGCAGACGCGGCGCTGGATTGCGTACGCTCTCTGACGACGGAGCATGTCTCCGAGGTAGGGTGTGATGCCACCCTTGTGACCGCCGAGGCACTTAATACCAAGGCTGTCGCGCTGGCTCGCCTTGGGCGAAACCGTGAAGCCGTGCGTCAGGTTGAGCGTAGCATTGAATTGGCCGAAGCCGCCGGTCTGCTGGGCGCGGCCTGCCGCGGCTACACCAATCTGGGCGTGCTTTACACGACCATCGATCCGGCACAGGCGATGGAGGTCTGTCGGCGCGGTCTTGAAGTGGCGCGCCATATTGGTGATTTGGGTTTCCAGGCGCGCCTCCTCGCCAATCTGGCGGTCGCTTGTTGTACTTTCACGGATCGCTGTCCAACGGAAGGCGTGCCTGCTGCCGAGAAGGCCATCGAGATCGACCGGGCGCTCGACCAGCGCGAGCACCTGCCGGTGCCGTTGATCGTGCTTGGGCAGATCCACCAGTGCAACGGCCATCCGGAACTAGCGGTTGGCTTGTTCCACGAAGCACTGGACGTAGCCCGCGAAACGGGCGAACCCCAACTGCTGTTTCCGTGCTATGATGGTCTCGCAACGCTCAATCTCGACCTCGACAATCTGGCCGAGGCCGAACGCTACTTTTCCCTGGCGCAGGGTATATGCGCCCAGCACGGGCTCGACCCGGAAGCGCTTGTGGTGCTGCCTTTTCTCGATTAACCGGGGTCGGAGGTTGGAAATGTCCGCGCGTAGCGACTTGGTACCGCTTCAACCGGGCGACCGTGCGCCGAACGTGGTACTCGACGCCATTACCCAGGAAGGCAAGATCGCGCTTGACGACTTTCGCGGACAAAAGCCGGTGCTGGTCGGCCTGTTTCGAGGTCTGCATTGTGCGTTTTGCCGGCGCCATATCGCCGCCCAGGCGCGGCTTGATCCGGAGCTGCGCGAAAAGGGCGTGGAGAGCCTGACGGTGGTCAACACGCCGATCGAACGGGCGCGTCTCTATTTCCGCTACCACCCGATGCCGAATCTGCTTGCGGCCTCCGACCCTGAACGCGCATCACATCGTGCTTTTGGACTGCCCAATCTCGAATTCACCGAAAACGAGACGAACTGGCCGTACACGGTCTCGATGGCAGCGGCAAAGGATATGCGGGTCGACATACCAGGCGAGTTGCCTGGTCCTATGGATCCTATTGCGGCCAGCGAACTCCTCAACAAGAGGGACCATTACGAACTGACCGAAGCCGACGAGCAGATGATCGCAACCGGACACGGACAACTGGTCGGTCAGTTCCTGCTGGACCGGCAGGGGATTGTCCGCTGGAGCTTCACCGAGATTCCAGAGGGTGGGCGATACATGTTTGGGGCGCCAAACCCGCAGGAGCTGATGTCAGCCGTTTCCCAAGTCGCCCAATAGACTAGCGAACGAGGTAAACGGGCGGGACACTGACAAGTTCACCGCTCTTCGAGCACCGCCTCGACCCTGGCAACAAAGTCATCGAGTGAGCGATCCCCGCGAATTTCGATGCGCGGAAGGTCGATGGGATCGCAATCGAGGTCCGCCGGCCCGTGTCTGCCGCCGAAGCCGATCCGATAGCCGCACTCCTTGGCCAGCCGGCCAAGCCGTCGGTCGGTGACAGAGAAGGGTGCCGCGAACGCCGTGGTTGGCCGACCGGTCCACCGTTCGATGAACATGCGAGAGCGCAGGAGCTCGGCGGCCAAGTCAGAACTCGACAGACCATCGATCGCGCGATGCGTCGCCAGATGGCTTCCGAAGAACGCACCTTCGGCGGCGAGACGTCGCACCGTGCCGGCGTCCATAAGCGGCGTCGGCGGGCCGCTGTCGGCGTCCCACAGTGCACTTTCCCCCACCAGGTCCGTCACCAGGAACACTTCCGCGGTCAGGTCGTTGGCCCGCAAGATCGGCCAGGCATGGTCGGCAAAGTTCTGGAAGCCGTCGTCGAAGGTGATGAGCACTGGGCGGCCGGCGACAGGTTGACGGTTGGCGATGAACCGTTCCAGCTGCTCGGACATGATGGCGTGAAAGCCATTGGCGCGCAGCCATGCCATCTGGCCATGGAATGCGGCGGGCGCGAGCCGAAAACGGGCGAGCGCGGCCGGACCTTCGTCGGCGACGCTGTGATACATGAGGACAGGGATACGCTGCCGCCGCTCGCTACGCGCAACGTCGCGGCGCAGGGCCCGCGCCCCGCCCCAGACGATATTTCGCGCGACCCCGATTTCGAGGCGCGCGCGGATTGGCGCATGATCAATCATCGGTTCCGTCGCCGCCTCGTCCGGTGACTGGCGGCGGAAGCGGTCTACGCGATAGAGCTCGGTCTGGATCGATTGATCGAGGACGAGACCTTCGGTCCGTGCCAGCGTCTCTGAGATCGCTTGTGCACCGAATGTGTTCCAGTCGAAGCCGGTCCTTTCAACATTGTCACGTAAGACGAATGCGTGTGCGTTGATGAAACTGCCGCCAGGCGCCAATGCCTCAACGATTTTTTTGGCGAAGCGCCGCAGCTCGGCGAGATCATCCAGATAGTAGAGCACTTCCGAACAGACGATCAGGTCCATCTCACCAGGCAGCGTGTCCGCGCAAAAGTCCAATATGCCGAACTCGACATTCGGCTGATCGCTGCATCGCGCGCGCGCTCGCCCGATAGCTACGGCGGAGATGTCGGTTGCGGTCAAATGGCTCACTCGCGGCGCCAGCTGCCGCGTGAAGTGCCCCTCCGCGGAGGCCAGCTCAAGCGCTCGTCCGATCGGGCCGGCAGGCAGAATTTCGAGCTGCCGCTCATATTTTTCCTGCTCATAGGACGAACCGTAGTTCCAAGGATCCTCGGTCGCGAAATAGCCATTCCAGAACGACGTGCGATCCATGTCGTGCCTGGGCCGTGCGCGGCGCGGCGCCGCAGGAGGCGCCGCAGCTTCGGCGCTCGACCGAACCAGCCTCCGCGCTTCCGCGGCCAACCGCGCGAGTTTGCCAAAGTGGCTGTCCGGATCGGGTCCGCGTTCAGCTGTGGCTGACAATGCCTCGGCTGCGAGCGTGTTTGACGTGTCGGCGCCGGCGGCCTGTTGCGGTACAGGTGATCGTCTCGCAAACCTTGCCGCACTGTCTACAAGCCGCTCAGCGGCCACGACATTCTGGATCAATTCAATCCAATGGCGCCTTGTCACTTTCCCGAGTACGCCGAACTGCACGACAGCCTCGATCTGGCTATCCATCATCAGATAGGCATAAATTTGATCGATTCCTTCCGGAACTTCGATCGAGGTCGGATTTCGAATATCGACGCGAATTCCAAGCGTCCGCGCCAGCCGGCGCGGCGCGGCAAGATCGTCGAAGTCGAGAAGCATTTCCTCAAGGTGATACTGGACGCGGCGACCCGCGACGGGATCGTCCCAGACCTTGCCGAGTTCGGTGATCAACTCGGTGAGGGAGCCGCCGAACCTGTCCCATCTGGCAGCCAATTGCGCTGGCACCGATAGGCTTCCTACCATAAGGCCATCGAAGGCCACCTTGGCGATCTCACGCGCCCACTTACGTCCTGCCGGGAGCGCGCGCAGGGTCTGCGGGCTGATCGAGCGGCGGCCGCTGCCGCAATCCGACGCGGCGTTCCACAACGCGAACCACGCGAGTGCTTCGGAAGCGGTGCGGCCGTTCGTTTCGATCGCACCATTGGCGTGAGCCGATGCTGGCTTTTTGACCCTGGCATCAGGAGAAAAGCCGCGGGCGATCACGATTTCCGCATCGGCCAGCATCTGTGTCGAATTGCGGGTGAGCGAGTTGGGACTGGTCCGATAGAAAGCGAGCGGTTCGTCGACCATCACCCAACGTTTGCCTAGACGTGCCAGGCGCTGCCACAGATCCCAGTCCTCGCAGGTGCGCAACGAAACATCGAAGCCGCCCAACTCGACAATTGTCTTCCGGTCGACGAGCAGCGCGTGAGTGCGGATGGGGCAACGGCGCGCGAATGTTTCGAAGGGCTGGATCGCAACCTCCGTCGGGATGCTCGACGGGGTGAGTTCGCCATCGGGCATCACGCGCCGGGAACCGCAATAGGCGGTGACCACATCGGGCGCGGCTTCAAGTGCGGCCAGCATTTTCGCAAGGAAGCCGGCGTCCACCCAATCGTCCGCATCCAGGAACATGAGCCAGCGTCCGCGCGCTGTCGAAATCCCGCTATTGCGCGCGCCAGCGGTGCTATACGCAGAAGCGCTCAACGTCCGAAACCGGGCATCGTGCTCCACATAGCCGGCGATGATCGCGGCGGTAGCGTCCGTGGAGACGTCGTCGACGACGATCGCCTCCCAATCCACTATTTCCTGATCGACAAGGCAATCGAGTGCGCGCGGCAGCGTTACCTCCGCGTTGTGCGCAGGAACCACGATTGAAACCAAGGGATTATGCGCCACGCCGTCTTACCCGCGCCTGGTTCGAAGGTAGAACAAGAGTCTCGAAACATAGCCGGCGATTTCCTGCCAAAGGAAACGGTCCTCAGCGACACTGCGTCCAAACAGTCTCCTGCGAACGCTTCCGAGCCGCCGCGACGCCGCCATTTGGCTGCAGAGCGAGCTTGCTCCTGTCGTGCTACCGATGTTGGAAGCCGGGCGCAGCATTCGCATCCGTGCCGCCGAGCTTGGGCGCCAGCTGTCGCAGAGGGACGTCAAGGCCAAGCATGCCGCATACTCATGTCGTCGATCCCCGGAGTCGGCGCCATGACCACGAGCTGCGGTCCCTGGCATCGTGCGATAGCTATGGCAACCTGACGTCTTTTGCAATCGGGACGCAATAGATGCAAGCCCACTGAAGCGTTGGTGTGAATGACTGCAGTGATTGGGACTATTGCTCCCCTCCTATCGACCGAAACGCCTCGATTCCGAGGTGCATTCTCGAACAGCCATTCTCCGTGCGAAACAAGACCTTCCTTCTACCGTTGGGCCCGCATCGGAAGCTGATCGTCGCAGTATACAGCCGGGTGCGAGACAGTATGTGCACCGCCAGACCCGCTATTTTAGATACTTCTAATGAATATGCGCTACTTAATTGAGTTCCCAGTAGCTATAGATTGACATTGTATTACTCATTTCTATAGTAGATTGCGTCAAATGGTCGATTAGATTAGCCGGTTATGCCTGCTATCACGAAGAGATGTGCGAGCGACGTAACTCGGAACCCGTTCATTTGCCGCTAGTCAAGAGATGTAAAAGGGACCCACGAATTGGCTTAAGGCAAGAAGATTCCGGCTTGCGAGTCGGCTATTTTGCTGACATGTTTGGGCGTTTTTGAGTTTTGCACTGTGGCAGGTGTTCAAATGAAGGGGCATAAGGATGGCTAAGGAATCTTCGAGTACCGCTTCAGCAAGTAAAGCGGACGAAAATCTGATAGGTAATGCAGATGGAAACGGGCTGGCCTTCATGGGGGTCCAGGCCCGCGAGGCCGGCGTCTCCGGCGACGCTGTAGGTGTCGACAAGATACGTGATCTGCTGTTCGGCAACCAGATGCAGGACTACGACCGCCGTTTTTCCAAGCTTGAAGAACGGTTCTTGCAGCGCTTCAAGGATGTCGAATCCGAGGCCAAGCGCAATCTTGAAATGTACGAGTCGAATGCAAAGAAGCAGGTCGAATCGCTCGCGGCGCAATTGCGGAACGAAAAAGATGCACGAGCCGAGGCCGACAAGGAGATTGACCGGAATCTTCGCGAGCAAAATCAGGCGCTTGAAAAGCAGGTGCGCGCGTTGTCGGATCAATTGAGCGAGCTTGAGCGCGAAGTCGCGGACCGGATAAATCGAAGCGATCAATTGCTGCGTGAGGAAATCAAGCAAAAGAATGAAAGCATTCAGATGCTGATTGAGAAAATGTTTTCCGATCTCAGCAACGTCAAGACCGACCGAAATCTTTTGGCCGGCCTGTTTGTCGAGGTTGCAAAATGTCTAAATCAGGATCCCGTCGGCAGCAAGCACAACTCGGAACGCAACTGGAAAGTGAGTTGATCGGAACTTGACGTCGACCGTCGACCCAATCAGCCTTCCTCAAAGAGCAGCTTCGAACGATCCAGAGATTGATCGCGAGGCTCTGGCTAATCTTTTGGTCGAAATTGCCCGGAACGTCGATCCGGACTATCGTGCGCGTCTCTACGGAGTTCCAACCGCCGATCCTCGCATGGAAACGCTGCGCCAGTTGCTGGTCGGCCGCGAAATTTCGGAGCTTTCACGAGTTGCGCACCTGCTCGACGAACCTGAGCAGCTTGCGTCTGCAGTGGGGGGTGTTCTCCCCAGTGCAGCCGCACGTGCGCCTCATGTGCAACTCGGCGAGGCCCTTGCGCCAGCTGTCGAGAGGGCCGTGCAACGGTCCATCCAGAAGAGCCCGCGTACGCTTACGGATATATTATACCCGGTGTT
Organism: Mesorhizobium sp. WSM4837; assembly: GCF_055811435.1. Lineage (NCBI taxonomy): Bacteria > Pseudomonadati > Pseudomonadota > Alphaproteobacteria > Hyphomicrobiales > Phyllobacteriaceae > Mesorhizobium > Mesorhizobium sp. WSM4837. The sequence goes on along the minus strand of NZ_JBVVQE010000039.1, from coordinate 805 downwards.
TCTGCCGGCAATTCGCAAGTCGATCGGGGAAAAGATCGATCAGACCTTTCAGTCGCTGAATGAAACTTTAAGACATATATTTACCTGGCATGGTCTCAAGTGGAGATTTGAAGCTTGGAGAACGGGTGCAAGCTTCTCAGAAGTTGTTCTTAAGCATTCTCTTGTCTATCGCGTAGAGCATGTCTTTCTCATCAACCGCAATTCCGGTATTTTGATAGCGCATGTAACTGCCGATAATGCAACAAGCGAAGATCCTCAACTCATTTCTTCGATGCTTAGTGCTATCCAAGATTTTGTGAAAGACTCATTTAACGAGAAAGAACAGAGCGGCCTGGACACTATCCGTTTCGGGGAGCTTCGTCTTTGGTCGGAAGTTGGACCGTTTGCGACCTTGGTCGCGGTGATCCGGGGAAATCCGCCAGAGGAATTACATGAAATCGTTCGCGATGTGTTGTTTCGCATCCATGATGAATACTCACAGGCTTTAGAGCAGTTTGACGGCGACAGTTCGCAGTTGGCCGGCATAGAGACGCAGTTGCGGACCTGCGTTGAACTGAAGCAGGAGGACTCAAACCAGGGATTTCCGTGGCTGGTGGTGGCTGCAGTCCTGCTGGTTTTGATTCCGGCAGGCGGTTGGTTCTTTCTTTCCTGGCAATCCGGGCAACGCTGGCAGGCCTATGTGTCGCGGCTGAGTGCCCAGCCGGGCATCATCGTTGCCGAACAAAAGATGCGCGATGGCCAATTCTATATTGCCGGCCTGAGAGACCCGCTTGCCGCCGACCCGCAGGCTTTGCTGTCCGGAATG